>CAIYYV010000033.1 GCA_903930425.1 Akkermansiaceae bacterium
ATCGTGCAATAACCGACGGCGAGTTCGCTCTTGTTGCCGGTGGTCAATAACAGATAGTTCTCTTTGTTAGAAAGAGCCATGAGGAGAAGTCCGCGGATCCGGGCCTGCATGTTCTCCTCGGCCACGTCTTCGGGTTTGCCATCAAATACCGGCCGCAAGGAGGCTTTCACCGCTTCAAAGGCATCGCAAATCGAAACCTCGTCACAACGAATGCCGAGAGTGCGCGAGAGCGCAAAGGAATCCTCCACACTACCGCGCGACGAATAGGGACTCGGCATCGTCATGCCGTGAACATTTCCCGCGCCGAGCGCCTCGGCGGCAATCACCGCAGTGAGCGCGGAATCAATCCCACCGCTCAGGCCGAGGCACACGCTGGAAAACCCGCACTTCGTGACATAGTCGCGCAGTCCAAGCACCAGTGCCTGATAGAGATGAGCCGGTTCACAATCATCGAGCGCGACATCGGAATTCACTGATAGAAAAGGATCGATCACGCGGCAGGATTCGACAAAGCCGGGGAGCTGAGCGGAGATCCGGCCGTTTGCTCCGGCGACGAGCGAGTGGCCGTCGAACACGAGTTGATCATTGGCACCCACGGTATTGCAATAAACGACTGGCACACCGGCCCGCTGGGCGATGCGGCTGACCATGGCGCGCCGCAGTGCGGGTTTCCCCAGATGAAACGGTGAAGCACTCAGATTGAGCAGCAGATCGATGCCTTTTGCGGCAAGCTCATCCATCGGGGCACGATCATAGGACGGGCCCTGCAGGTCGTGTTCCGACCAGATATCTTCACACACCGTGAGGCCGATGCGTTTGCCATGCCAGAGAATCGGATCGCAGGATTCCCCCGGCTCAAAGTATCGGCGCTCGTCAAACACATCATAAGTGGGCAGCAAGGTTTTCCAAACGCGGTGGCGAATCGCCCCAGATTCTAACCACGCGGCCGCATTGCGGAACGGCTTGCCCGGCTGAGTCGGGTGCTGACGGTCCACGTAGCCAACGATGAGCGGCACGTCGAGCGCTTCACTGGCAAGGTAATCAAGCGCTTGAAGGCATTTGGGTACAAACTGCGATTTAAAGACCAAATCGCGCGGGGGATAACCGACAAGCGACAATTCAGGCGTGACTACGAGCTCCGCTCCCGCTTCGAGGCACTCTCGATACGCGGCAAGAATGCGTTTGGCATTGCCGGGAAAGTCACCCACGATCGGGTTGATTTGAGCGATGCCGATTTTCATGGGCGAGCCAAGACAACACTTTGCCGGGCAGAAGCGCAAAAGCAAAAAAGCGTAATTCTTCGTGGTGCATGGCGGGACTCGCGTTGATGTGGAGAGAGATTCAATGCGACCATGGGCGTGACGCACACCCTTCTTGATTACGATCATCATCTTGTCGCCGCAACCGCCGCTATGTGGCCAGCGAAGGCAGCGACGAATTGGGTCAGACTGGTGGGATCGTCGTGGGTTGAGAACTCTCCGGTTTTCGAGGCGGTGCGTGGAGAGGCGAGCACGGTGGCAGCGGTGTAAAACTGTTCCTGCATGAGCTTTTTGCAGAACAAGTGATAGCGCTCCAAATAGGATGCACCTCGAAATTCGAGAAACACCGGAAAATGGGGTGACGATTCTCCAACCGGCGAGCGAGAACCGGTTGCATCTTCAACCAGCATGAGCCAACCGAGAAATGGACGGGGAATATTGCCAAAAGCATTTTCACGATAGGCGGTCCAGAAGTCGACTGCGGAACCGATGGCTTCCTCGTCTCGATTGTTAAAGTTGTTTCCAAAAGACGGGCCGACCTGGGATTTGAATTCGAAGGCAGAAACGAGCTGCCCCCGATGGAGCACGAGCATGTCCCAGATTTTGGTGGGTCGGAAATAACCGGGTAAGGTGAGGGTTCTGCGCTCGAGATGGATTTCGGCATCTTTGAGTCCGTTGGCGTGAACAAGGTCACTGGCGAGTTGGATAAAGCCGTCCATGTTTTTCCCACCGGTGACGGCACCGCGCTCGCCTTGGTCGAGTTTACCCATCGCAGTTTGTTTGTCACGGGCGGCGGCACGGCCGAGCCAAAAACGTTTGACAGCAGCTCTCGACTTGGTTTCGTGGTTTGTAAGATTCAGAGACATGAGCACTCCTTTGGGGCGAGTTGTTGCATTTCCTCGGGTGTGAGGCGGTAAAGTTGACAAACCGATGTCAGCACCGCTGACTTATCATCGCTTGCTACGGCGGCACTCAGTTGGCGACGGATTTTTTCAGGCACTTTGTTCCAACTGGGGATGCGAATGCGACGGAGATATTGCGCTTGGAATCGCAGGCATCCGCCATGCATCTTGGTGGAGTAAGCGCGGACGAAAAGTCCGGCGATGCCAGCCATCAGTACGGCCCGCAATTCGGCGAGCGGCCATTCACCTGACGTGATGTGATAGAGATTGTGATGTGGATACAGGCCACCTTCTTCGAGAACAATGTGTGCATCACCCTTGATATCGGGTATGAGCAGCTTGGCCCTACGGGCAAGCGAAGGCGTGATTCTGTCGATGGTGCGATACCAGTTGCCATTGGCGCGTTTGGCACAGTGCCTTGCCTTGAGCTTTACGGCATGGCTCTCCATGAAGGCAGCGAAACGCGGGTAGCGGGAAAAGTCAGCAAGGGTGCCGTCTTCTTCGAAGGGATTGATCACGCCCAGGCCGCGCCAATTGACGGTACCATCGAGGATATCACGAGTCATCACAAGAGGCAGCTTACGGGAATCCTCGACATCCAGTTCTTTCATCGGACCAATAAAAACTTTGTCCGCTCCTGTGGCCACGCCGATGCCGACAGCGCAACCGGCTTCCTCAAGCGTGGCAAACTCAGATTCCAATCGCCGGACGAGGGAAAGGGATGGTTGCGCATCGGCTGCCAACAGCCATGGTGATTCACCATCGGCGATGCAGGACATTTCAGTGACGGGGCCGTTGCAGTTTTCGCTTGCTCCTGTGAGTTGGTGATAAAGCCTAGCTAGGGATTCGGTAGAGACTTCAGGTCGATGCGCGATTCGCAGGTTTCCTGCAGGTGCCCGCTGGATCACGGTGATCGCCGGATAGGCAACAACTTCCGAGTGGAATGCGGGCGTGCCGAACATATCGACATAGTATTTCAGCGAGTAGCCATCGGCGATCATCCTCCGTAGCGGACTTCCATAACGGTTTTTCATCCAACGGTCGGAGCAGATAAATCCGTGATAGCCATTTGTCCATAACAGCTTCAGCGACCTTTCTAGAAACGGAATGTAGAGATCGGCACGGTCGTAGAGGGTGGCGTAGCGTCTTCGATATTCGGCAAGCAAACCGGCCGGAATCATTTCCTGACGAACGTAGGGCGGATTTCCAACAACAAAATCGAAACTGCCCGGAATGGATTCGAGAAGGAAGTCACCATTGCATAGCCAAGTGTCGGCGAGGACGCTGGCATCTGACAGTGAGAAGCCCGCGTTGACAAGCAAACTGAGAACTTCACTGAGGGTAGAGTGAAAGGTCTCGCGGTGCAGTTCAATCGCTCGGATGGAATCCAGAAGGTCTCTGGAGGATTTCCCATGGCGGGCGGCGGTGATCAACAAGCGTTCGACGACTGGAATGAGGAAATCGCCCGATCCGAAGGAAGGTTCGAGCAGGCGAAATTGCCATAGAGGTTTATCAGGGGTATAGCCCGTGAGATTAAGAATGAAATGCACGACTTCCCTGCGCGTGAAGATCGCGCCACGCTCCTCCGCATTTGCCGATTTCATACGCTCAACTTCCACTCCGAGGAAAGTTTCGGCAGGAAAAAGTTCGAAGGCGGAAGAACCGCGTTGAATGGCCAAAGGTCCCATTATTTCATGGCATTCTTTCAGAGCATTTTGTGAAGTGTTGCCATAAGGTAGTCAGAACCGTCCGTTTCAGCAAGGAAATCAATATGTGGAAAACGACATCATGAGCGACGAACCACCCCGCCCACCGCGACGCAAACGCTATCGCGGTACCAACCCCCGTGGTTTTGATGAAAAATACAAAGAACACGACCCGCTGCGTTTTGCCACCACGGTGGCCCGAGTGACCGCCTCTGGCAAAACCCCGGCCGGCTCACACATCCCGGTGCTCGTCGAGGCATGCCTGGAAGCGCTCCACCTGCAGCCCGGCGGCATCGGCGTGGATGCAACCCTCGGCTACGGCGGGCACGCCCTGAGGATTTTAGAAAAAATCACTCCCGGCGGACACTTGATCGGCTTGGACCAAGATCCCATCGAACTGCCGAAAACCGAACTACGCCTGCGCCATGCCGGATTCGGGCGCGATGCTTTCGAAGCACTCCGCTCAAACTACGCGGGCATTGCAAAAGTGTTAGAGGAACGTGGGATTCCGGGCGTCGATTTTGTCTTTGCGGATCTCGGATGCTCGTCGATGCAATTCGACAATCCTTCGCGCGGGTTCAGCTTCAAGCACGCCGGCCCGCTCGACATGCGCATGAACCCGCACCGCGGACTCTCCGCCTCCGACTGGCTGGCTCGAATCACCCCCGAAAAACTCGCCACGGCACTGCACGAAAACGCCGATGAACCCCGCGCCGAATCCCTCGCCGCCGCACTCGCCGGACAATCGTTTCTCAGCACCCTGGAACTGGTGACCGCCATCCGAAACACCCTCGGTGCCCGTGACGATGAGGCCGAACTCACCCTGCGACGCGTGTTCCAGGCTGTTAGAATCGCGGTGAATGACGAATTCGGAGCGCTCGACGCGTTTCTTCGCCTGCTGCCGGATTGCCTGAAGCCCGGCGGGCGGGTCGCCCTGCTGACCTTCCATTCGGGCGAGGACCGCCGAGTGAAAAAGTCCCTCCAAGCCGGTCTTCGATCCGGGGTCTTTTCCGCGATGAGCGCCGGCGTCATCACCGCCGACCCCGAAGAACACCGACTCAATCCCCGCAGCTCCCCCGCAAAACTCCGCTGGGCCGTCCGCGCTTGAATCCGTTTTCATCCGATCCAATACGTGTCGGTTTTTTTTGCTTGGCCCCGGCCGTTCGATACTCCACTATCTTGTCCACATTACCGAATGCACCTTTCAAAAAAAGCCGAGTATGCCCTTCGCGCCTCGATCAATCTTGGGATTGCCGCCGAGATGGGTCGAGGCACGGTATCCGGTGCCGAGCTCGCAGAAGCGAACCGCCTGCCGCTCAAATTCATCGAACGCATCCTTCAAGAACTGAGAGAGGCCGGCATCGTAGAAACCACCCGAGGTAAATTCGGCGGTTATTCGCTTGCCAGGCCCGCCGAGCAAATCGGAGTGGGTGAACTCATCCGCTTGGTGGATGGACGGCTTGCGCCGATCTGTTGCGCCAGTGAAAGTGCCTATCAACCGTGCACCTGCCCGGACGAAGCCCACTGCGGCTTGCGGATGCTCATGATCGATGTGCGCAATGCCATCGCCAACATCCTCGACCGTTACAGCATCGCCCACGTCGTCGAGGTCACTCTGCGCAAAATGCGGCGCGACGGAATCGTCCCGCCATTCGCCCCCGAAGGAACCCTCTCCACCCCCGGGGAAACCACGAAACGCAAGGCAGATCCTGCCGACGGTTTCCTAGCAGGTCTCTCTCAGCTGGCAAGTTTCACCCCGGATTCCAACGGACTCGAACACATCTAACATCCAATGAACCCCGCACTCATCACGGTCCTCCTCGCCACGTCGATCCTGGCCCTCACCGCCTGCAAAAAAACTGCCCTCCCTTCAGCGGAACGACAGGCGGCGGTCAGCCTGCTCAATGTTTCCTATGATCCGACCCGGGAATTTTATGTCGATATCAACGAGGCATTCAAAAAACAATGGCAAGCCAAACACGGCGGATCGATCGAAATCAAACAATCCCATGGCGGGTCCGGGAAGCAGGCCCGCTCGGTGATCGACGGCCTCGAAGCGGATGTCGTGACGCTCGCCCTTGCGGGTGACATCGACGTGCTCCACAAGGAAGCCGGCCTGCTAGAAAAGGACTGGCAAAGCCAACTTGCCTATCACAGCGCGCCCTACACCTCCACCATCGTTTTTGGAGTGCGCCGCGGAAACCCAAAGGGCATCAAGGACTGGGGAGACCTCGTCCATCCGGGAGTGCAGGTCATCACCCCCAACCCGAAAACCTCCGGCGGCGCACGATGGAATTACCTCGCCGCCTGGGCATGGGCCGAAAATTTTTTTTCCAAGGATGAAGCAAAGGTGTTAGAATACATGAAGAACCTCTTCAAGAACGTGCCGGTTCTGGATACGGGGGCCCGCGGATCGACCAGCACCTTCGCCCAGCGCAAAATTGGCGACGTCTTCCTCTCATGGGAAAACGAGGCCTATCTGATCGAGAAGGAATTCCCCGGACAAACGCAGGTCATCTATCCATCACTCAGTATCCTCGCCGAACCGCCGGTCGCGGTGGTCGCAAAAAACGCAAAAAAACACGGCACCACCGCGCTCGCCCAAGTGTATCTGCAGTTTCTCTACACCGATGAAGCGCAACTCTTGGCTGGCAAACATTTCTATCGACCACGCAACCCGCAAATCGCCGAAAAGTTTTTGGTCCAGTTGCCCGCGATTCCGATGGTGACAATCGACGCCGATTTCGGCAGTTGGGGCCAGGCGCAGAAGACCCACTTTGACGACGGCGGGACATTCGACCAAATTTACAGCGCCAAGTAGTCCTGCGTTTTTCCCACCGATCTATCGGGTCTCATGTCCAAACGACGCATCATTCCGGGTTTTGGGTTGTCGATGGGCTTCACCATCACCTATTTGAGTTTGATCATTCTGCTTCCATTGGCCGCCCTGTTTCTCAATGCAGCCGGAGTCGGCTGGGCTGAGTGGAGAAGTATCCTGGGATCGCCCAGAATCATTGCCGCAGCCCGTCTCACCTTTGGATTGAGCGCTGTAGCCGCAGCGGTCAGCGTCGTGCTCGGACTTTTGGTGACATGGGTGCTGGTGCGTTACCACTTCCCCGGAAAAAAGTTGTTAGACTCCATGGTGGATCTCCCTTTCGCGCTGCCGACCGCCGTCGCCGGCATCACCTTGACCGCCATCTATGGGAAAACCGGATGGATCGGCTGCCACATTGCGTCCGCAGCGGCTTGGATAAAAACCACCTGGCAACCCACCGGCTGGTTGGGGGATCAAGTCAACTCATGGGCGGATTTTGGGGCGGCCTACAGTCCGTTAGGAATTTTCATTGCGCTCACCTTCATTGGATTTCCCTTTGTGGTTCGCACACTGCAACCGGTGATGGAGGATCTCGGGCATGAGATTGAGGAAGCCGCGGCAACGCTGGGGGCCGGACGCTGGACCGTATTTCTGCGAGTCATTTTACCCCTGTTGACACCCGCACTGATCACCGGTTTCACCTTGGCCTTCGCCCGTGCCATCGGCGAATACGGATCGGTCATTTTCATTTCGGGAAACCTGCCCATGAAAACCGAAATTCTTCCCCTGCTGATTATTTCACAGTTAGAGCAATTCAATTTCAAGGCCGCCGCCGTGATTGCATCGGGCATGCTCGTCGTTTCGTTCCTGCTCCTCTTCATCATCAATCTGCTGCAACGCCGACTCGATTGGCAGAACCGTTGAGATCATGGCCAACCTCCAAGCCACCACCGAATCCAAACCTGTCAGGGCCTTGCTGATTGGTTTAGCCCTGATCGTATTGAGCTTGTTTCTGTTCCTGCCATTGCTTGCGGTTTTTGCCGAAGCTTTGCGGCGCGGTTGGGAAGTGTTTTTTGCATCTCTCACAGAAGATGCCGCGCGTTCCGCCATCAAACTGACCCTTCTAACAGCCGGAATTGCGGTGCCACTGAACACGCTTTTCGGCCTGTCCGCAGCCTGGTTGGTCACGAAATACCGCTTCAAAGGCAGAGCCTTCCTCATCTCACTGATCGATCTCCCCTTCGCGGTTTCCCCGGTGATCGCCGGTCTGGTTTGGATCATGATTTTTGGCGCGAAAGGATGGCTGCCTCCGTCACGCATGACCGAACTCCTCGCTCCGCTCGCCGCCCTCGCCGCTCAGGCCGCTTCCAATGAATCCATTGGCGGACTCTTTGAAGGTGCCGCCGCGTGGCTCGCCGATCCAAAAATTGTGTTTGCGGTGCCGGGGATTATCATCGCCACCGTGTTTGTGACATTTCCATTTGTCGCCCGCGAATTGATCCCCCTGATGGAATCCCAAGGCAGCGACCAAGAGGAAGCCGCCGTCACTCTCGGGGCTGGCGGATGGCGGATCTTCTGGCGCGTCACCCTCCCTAACATCAAGTGGGGCCTGCTTTACGGTGTCCTTCTTTGCAATGCCCGTGCCATGGGCGAGTTCGGCGCGGTTTCCGTTGTCAGCGGGCATATCCGCGGGCAGACAAACACTTTGCCACTTCACATCGAGGTGCTCTACAATGAATACCAGTTCAGCGCCGCCTTCGCCTGCGCCACCTTGCTCGCACTCCTCGCATTGCTCACCCTGGGACTCAAAAGCGTCGTCGAGCAACTCAGCGGCCCACCTCAAAATTGACCCTCTGAACCCCGCCATTTCCAATCCCGCCCACCCTTTCCCATTCCAGCGTTGACCGACCGGCCATGTCTATCTCCATCCATTCCATCAGCAAGACGTTCGGCTCCTACAAGGCCCTCGAGGAGGTTTCATTGGAGGTTCCAAATGGTTCACTCACCGCGCTGTTAGGCCCGTCAGGATCTGGCAAAACCACTTTGCTACGCATCGTGGCCGGCCTCGAGTTCGCCGACGACGGTCCTGGTAAAATCCTGTTCCATGGCGAAAACGTGAGCGGCGTTCCGGCGGGCAAACGCGGCGTGGGTTTCGTGTTCCAGCACTATGCCCTCTTCCGCCACATGACCGTCGCCCAAAACATCGGCTTCGGCTTGTCCGTGCTGCCCCGCTCCAAACGACCGTCCCCAAGTGACATCCGTGACCGCGTCCACGAATTGTTGTGCCTTGTCAAACTCGAAGGACTCGACAAACGGCGCCCTCACGAACTCTCCGGCGGCCAGCGCCAGCGCGTCGCTCTCGCCAGGGCACTGGCCATCCGCCCCAAGGTGCTGTTGTTAGACGAACCCTTTGGTGCGCTCGATGCCAGAGTGCGCAAGGACTTGCGTCGCTGGTTGCGCGTCTTTCACAACGAGATCGGATTGACCACCCTTTTTGTCACCCACGATCAGGAAGAAGCACTTGAACTGGCCGATCAGGTGGTGGTTATGCGCAACGCAAGGATCGAACAAGTCGGCAGCCCTCAGGAAATCTATGACCGCCCGCACAGCCCGTTTGTATACGAGTTCCTCGGCAACGTGAATAAATTCACCGACCCGAGCGGAAATCAAAGCTACATCCGCCCGCATGAAATCGATGTCGTCTTCGCGGCCGAATACGATCCGACCACCGACCGGCTCGCCCGAATTCAGCATCTCTTTTCCGCCGGACCCGTGGCCACCCTCAGCGTGCGGCTCGATGACGGCAAGTTCGTGGATATCGAACTTTCCCGCAAGCAGCTGGATGATCTCGGCCTCAGCGTGGGCGATGAGGTCTCGATCCGCAGCAATTTGCCCCAGTGACCCTCAAAAACACGGACCCAACCCGCAATCAGTCGCACGATTGTGGCATCACAAGGCCCGGGTGCTCCCGACTCACTGGACTGTGACCCTACATAGGAAAATAGAACCACGGATGAACACTGATGAACACTGATGATAAACCATTTGCGACTATTTCTCTATTCATCTGCTAGGTGGGCTGTCCTATCTAAACAATCTCTTGATAATCCGTGACTATCCGCGTTCATCCGTGGTTCCAATTCTCGTTTTAGGGTTACAGGCGGCGGGCAGGAGGCCCCATACAAAAGTGACTCCCGATTCCCCACCCAGCGCCGCCCGGGTTTCGGGTGCTCAAAAGAGAATTCGACCCCCAACCGAGCCAAGCGAGATCACCGAGCACTCTCGCCTTCACAACGACTTGGGTTTCGGCCGGGATTCCGGCTTGACCTTGGGGGATGAACTGAAGGAAGATCGTTTGCTTTTAGCGACAACATCCGGCCCCCCTCGGGGATTTGGCTGGTGGATTCGCCGGAAAGAAGCGCTGGCGAGTGCCATCGATCCACCTGAATTTTCACTACTCCCCTTTCATTTTCAACACCTTCCATGTTTAAAAAGCTTTTCGGAAATCTCTTTTCCAATGACATCGGTATCGATCTTGGCACTGCCAACACGCTGATCAATGTCAAGGACCACGGCATCGTTTTGCGGGAACCCTCGGTCGTCGCGGTGAAAGCCGGCACCAACGAGGTCCTCGCCGTCGGCGATGATGCCAAACGCATGCTCGGGCGCACCCCCGGCAATATTGTCGCCATCCGCCCACTCAAAGACGGCGTGATCGCAGATTTTGAAGTCACCGAGGCCATGTTGCGGCATTTCATCCGCAAAGTGAACAAAGGCCGCCGCTCAAACCCTCGCGTCCTCATCGCCATCCCCTCCGGCATCACCGAAGTCGAACGCCGAGCCGTCCGTGAATCGGCCGAACAAGCAGGCGCTCGCGAGGTCTATCTGATAGAGGAGCCCATGGCCGCCGCGATCGGGGTTGGGCTTCCCGTCCAAGAGGCTTCCGGCAACATGATTGTGGACATCGGCGGCGGCACCACGGAAGTGGCGCTCATCTCGCTCTCGGGCATCGTTTACGCTCGCAGCGTCCGCACCGCTGGCGACGAACTCGACGAGTCCATCGTCCAATACATGAAGCGCGCCTACAATCTGATGATTGGGGAACGCACCTCCGAGGACATCAAAATCCGCCTCGGTTCGGCCGCACCTTTGCCCAAAGAACTCACCATGGAAGTCAAAGGCCGCGACCTCGTTGCCGGGCTTCCCAAAACCATCACGATCACCTCACAAGAAATCCGCGAGGCCATGGCCGATCCTCTTCGCACCATCGTGGATGCGGTGCGCACCACTCTGGAACGCTGCCCTCCCGAACTCGCCGCCGACCTCGTCGATCGTGGCATTGTCCTCGCCGGCGGCGGTGCCTTACTCAAGGGAATCGATCGCCTCCTTCGTGAGGAAACCGGGCTGCCGGTCCACATCGCCGAGGATCCCCTCAGCGCGGTGGCCGAAGGCACTGGCAAGGCGCTTCAAGAACTTTCCCTCCTGAAGCGGGTCACCAACTCGGAACGTTAAGCGCTTTCGTTGGACGCACCCCGGCCATGAAGCCGCTCAATCTCATCGCATTGTTGCTCTTTCTTGGCGGGGCAGCTTGGGCCCTCACACGCAGCGACCGCAGCGTGCGTGAAATCCAGAATACCTACTATGCGGCGATGGCGCCCTTTCTGAAATCCGGTTCGGCCATGGAAACCCATGCGCGTGCCTTTCTCGAGGAAACCCAGCATTCCAAAGCGCTTGAAGCCGAACTCGAAATCACCCGCGAACAACTTCAGGGCCTTTACCTCATGAAGTCCCGATTCCGCGCCCTCGAAATCGAAAACGAGCAACTCCGCGACGCACTTCACTTCAAAAAAACCACCCGCTTCGCCGTGTGCGCCGCCCGAGTCAATCGCCGCAATCCCACCACCTGGTGGCAAACCGTGGAGATCGACGCCGGATCGAAACAGGGCATCTGCAGCCAACTCTGCGTCCTTTCTAACAAGGGTCTTGTCGGCGTCATCGATCGCGTCGACCATGGGGGCGACCGCTCATCCGTCCTTCTGCTCACGGACGAAAAATGCCAGGTTTCCGCCCGCGTGGAAAACTCGCCCGAAGTCGGAATCCTCAATGGTCAACGGGGCGGCTTCGACGGAGTGCCAATGCTGCGTTTGAGATTTCTATCAGCCAATGCCGCGTGCCATCCCGGTCAACGGGTGTTCACCACCGGTCGTGGAGGCACCTTCCAAGCCAACATCCTCCTGGGAACGATCGAGTCCGTCGAAAAAGGCGCGCTCGATTCCGAAGCACTGGTTCGCCCTGTCGTGGACTTTGCAAATCTTGGAACGGTATTCGTGGTTTTATCCTCCGATTCCTAAGCGCCTGTGTTCCGTTATTCGCTCACCACCCTCTTGCTTTTGCTGGCCGCCTTTGTCGTCCAGCAGTTTCTCCCCGCGTTCACCGGCATCCATCACTCGCGCATCCTCCTCGTCCAACTCGTGTTTCTGTGCTGCGCAGTCACCGTGGGTCCGCGCACCATGCTGCTACTCGCCTTCGTCGGCGGGTTTTTCTGGGACGCACAATGCATACTCGGCCCACACGGTGGCGATGTTGAAATTTACACCCAGCGGGTCGAATCCATGCACTTCGGTTATTCCATCCTGCTCTTTGGAGCGATGGGGTTTTTGATGCAAGGTCTCCAACCGCTTTTCAAACAAGGAAAGTGGCATTTCTCCGCCCTGCTTTCCGGCATCGCCGTGCTGCTCTATCTGGCAGCCGAATATGCCATCATCAATTTTATCCGTGGCGATTTCGTGCTTTCCCGCTCCACGGTTCTCCAGATGGTCTTCACTGCCCTGCTCACGATGCTTTTTTCCCCGCTCATCTTCGGCTTGCTCTTTCTCATCGCAAATGCATGCGACCACTCGATCAATCCCGAAGCAGGCCGGCGACGCCAGCGTGACTTCTGATCCCATGCAACCCGGCTACCGAATTCGAATCTATCTGCTAACAGCACTTGTGCTGGTCGGCTTCGGCACACTGCTCTCACGACTCCATGAGTTTCAGATCCAACGCCGCAACGAATTCCTCAACCTCGTCCCGGGCAACCGCACTGTCACCATCCGCGAACCCGGCATCCGCGGCGAAATCACCGATCGCAACGGCATCACTCTCGCCCGCAATCTCCGCAAATACGAAGTCACCTTCAACCTCGATGAAATCCGTGACGCGTATCTCGCCCAACACCAGAACTCGCCCGCCCTCAAACGCCTCAGCAAGGAAGCCGGTTCCTCCCGCAAACGAGAGGAAATGGATATCGTCGCCATCGTCAAGGACGGCAAGGAAAGCACCATCGGACGACTCAAAGATCTCGGCCTGGCCAAGAATTTCAAAGCGGGCGACCTCCGCACTCATTTTCTCACCCATGGCGGACTGATTCCCTTCAGTTACCGGACTGACCTGACCTACGAGGAGTTTGCCAAATTCGCCGAACATAACCTCGCTCTGCCCGGCGTTTACCTCGGCATCCGCCCGCAACGCCAGTATCCCTTCGGATCCCTCGCCAGTCATGTCATCGGATATCTCAAACAGTGGGAAAAAGGCGATGTCCCGGAAAGCTCAACCCGCGGTTTCAACCACTATATCGGCGATGAAAAAGGCATCGCCGGCATCGAAGCCAGCATGGATGCCCTGCTGCACGGACTCGAAGGCCGAAAAACCATCGTCAAGGACGAAAAAGGCCGCACCATTGGCATGTCCGACTACACCAAACCCGGCATCGGTGCCAAGGTGCAACTCGCCCTCGACGCCCCCAAACAATTTTTGTTAGAAAATATTCTCCGTCGCGCGGGGCGCGCTGCGGGAGTCATCATGGATGTGAACACCGGCGAGGTGCTCGCAATGGCGTCCGTGCCCGATTACGAACCCAACGCCTTCGTCCCAAGTATCTCTCTCGAACGCTGGAAAGCCTATAATTCCAATCCGCAACTCTCACCGTTCACCAACCGCGCCATCTCGGCCTTCACGCCAGGCTCCACGATGAAGATCCCCACCGCCTTGTCCGGCGCGCTTCAAGGAATGGCAAACCGATCGTTTTCCTGCGACGGGTATGTGGCCTATGGCGATCACAAGGTCGGTTGTTGGTTATGGAACAAAAGCAAGGGAAGCCACGGCTCACTCACGCTTTCCAAAGCCATCCAACAATCCTGCAATCCCTACTTCAACAAACTCGCTAACACCATCGGATGGCGTAACATGGTCGAGGGTTGCCAAATGGTGAACATCGGCAAACGCACCGGAATCGAATTGCCCAAGGAAGATCCGGGAATCCTGCCAGGAAGTCCCGCCTGGCGTGCCGCCAACCCCGGTGCCGTTATGACTCCCGTGCTTACCGCCTTCCTCTCAATCGGGCAGGGCGACACCATGGCCACCCCTCTCCAACTCTGTGCCGTCACTAGCTGCGTCGCCAATGGCGGAAAATACTATCAACCACGCATCGTCCGGAAGGTCGTCTCGGAAGAAGGAAAAATCCTCGTCGCCGATCAACCCAAACTCGTGGTCGACCTGATCCAAGCCGGAATCAAACCCAAGGATTTTGAACTCATCCGACACGGAATGTGGATGGCCGCCAACGTGCCCGGCGGCACCGCAAGCAAAGTCAAAATGCCCCACCTGGAAGTTGCCGCAAAAACAGGAACCGCACAAACAATCGACAACGGCAAGAAATCTAACAATTCATGGGTCATCAGTTTTGCTCCATACGAAAACCCAAAATTCGCGGTCTGCGTGTTGGTTCAGAATGCCGGTTCAGGTGGTGGGGTGTGCGGGCCCTTGGTCCATCTGATATACAGCGGGCTTTTTGCGCAGGACGAGGGAGTAAAACTTCCGCTCAAGCCCCAGACCGAATTTGCGGGCAACCTCGAACGACTTGAAGCCATCGTGCTACCCGACGACCTGCTCGCCGCGATCGACGCCAACGAATCGCTCGAATCTGCCGAGACCGGCGAAACTGGCGAAACCGGCGAAGAAATGGATGCGGTGATGCATCCTGTCCGTCCTGCTGTTGGCGACAATTCTGCAGTCCCCACCCCCACGCTCACTCCGGAAATCGATGACGAAGGCACCGTCATTCCCAGGGCGATTCCCGTCGCGGAGCCGTGATTTTTTTCTCCCTCACCCATCCTTATTCACTCCTTTACCCCAAAACACATCCCCATGATCCAACATATCAAAAGACTCCTAGGCATCGGAAAACCCGATCCAAAACACGGCAACAGCATCATCGTCAACGTTGAAAAACTCGAACGCCGAGTCGCCCTGCTAGAAGACGGCTTGCTCGAAGAATACACAGTCGAACGCGAAGGCGACCAGAATATCGTCGGCGGCATTTTCAAAGGCCGCGTCAAGAACATCGAAGGCGGCCTCAAGGCCATGTTCGTCGATATCGGCCTCGACAAAAACGCCTTCCTCCATTTCTGGGATGCCATTCCGGCCGCACTGGATGCCGACCTTGAGGAAATCCAACGCGCCAGCAGCAAAAAGAAGAAAACCAAGAACATCACGTCCAAGGATATTCCGGACATCTATCCAGTCGGCTCAGAAATCGTCATCCAAGTTTCCAAAGGACCGATCGGCACCAAGGGCCCACGCGTCACCACGAACATCTCGCTCGCCGGCCGCTACCTCGTGCTCATGCCCTTCACCGAACAATTCGGCATCTCCCGAAAAATCGAAGACCCGAAGGAACGCGCCCGCCTACGCAAAATCATCCAAAAACTCTCCATTCCCGAAGGCATGGGCATCATCATGCGCACCATCGCACAAGGCACCCGCGCCCGGCATTTCGTCCGCGACCTCGCGATGCTGCTCGACCAATGGGACGAAATCGAATCGCGGCGCGCCAACAACCCGGCCCCCGCGTGTATCTTTCAAGAACCGGGTCTCATCGAACGCATCGCCCGCGATTTTCTCACCGAGGAAATCAACCAAGTCCTCTGCGACGATGCGGACACCACCGAGAGAATCCGTCAAATCGCCGGCAAAATCTCCCGCCGCGCCAAACGCCGGGTGCATCACATGCCCACCAGCACCCAACCGCTCTTCGAACGCGTGGGAATCCAAAAACAAATCGATGAGGCATTCTCACGGCAAGTCTGGCTCCCCTGCGGCGGTTACATCGTCATTGATGAAACCGAGGCGCTCATCGCCATCGATGTCAACACCGGCCGCAATCGGGGCTCAAAGGACGTCGATAAAGTGATCCTTGAAACAAACGTCGAAGCCGCCCGCGAAGTCGCCCGCCAACTCCGCCTCCGCAATATCGGCGGCATTGTCGTCATCGACCTCATCGATATGCGCCACCGCAAGGACCAACAAACGGTATATAAAGCCATCAAAGACCGCTTGAAAAAAGATAAGGCCAAAACCCAGGTGCTTCAAATCTCGCCGATCGGCCTGATGGAAATGACCCGCCAGCGTATCAACGAATCGCTGCGCGATTCCATGTATGAGCCCTGCCCCTACTGCCAAGGCCGCGCCCGCGTCAAAACCCCCATGACCATGTCCGTGGAAATCCAACGTCGTCTCAACACCGTCATCTTGAAACACCGCGATACCATCGGCGATATCATTGTCATCGTGAATAGTGATGTGCTCAACCGCTTCAAAAGCGAGGACTCAAAACTGCTAGGCGAACTCGAACGCGCCCACTCAGGCCGCCTCATCTTCCGCTCCGACCCGACCCTCAACCGCGAACGATTCCTCATCATCGATGCCAAAACAGAAAAAACCCTCGATCAAGCGTGAATCCACTCAGTCAAATCTCTAACGGTTTCCGGTGAAAAAAACAGCACCCACTCCGCAGGCGCGAAGTGGGTGCACGACCCGTGCCCTGTGAGTTGACCTCACGAGAGCTGCGGTCTACAACCTGCGGTTATTTCTTGATCGAGGCCTGTTTCTTCGCCTGAGAGGCGCTGCTGGCCTTGACTTGTTTTTGCGCGGATTTCTTCTGGTTTGCTTTGGGGGATTTGTCGCCCATGGTGTGGTGTGGATTGTTAGGGTGGATTGTGCCGGCGGGTGCTTCAATGTCCCACCAGTCTCTTTGAGTTTCTTGAAGCGTCCGCTCAAGTCAAGGAAAAGGTCAGGACAGAAACGAGACAGGCAGTCCATGACATGGACCACTCGCCCAAGCACCTAGCAACCTGTGACGAGCATGCCGGATGAGCCTGGCCGCCGTGGATAATGACCTTGATTCTCAAGGGTTGCGCCGCTACCTCTTGCGCGCCGCCGCGGCCCGGCGCGAGTCATGCGGGCAGAGTCTATTGTTCCCCTTTCTCCATGTATCTCAATCTCATCCAACTCGCCGAATCATTCGGCGTCCCGGAAAAAGTCGTGGAAGGCTGGATCCGCGAGGAAGGCTTGCCCCACACTCCGGATCGCCGCGTCTTGTTGTTTGATCGCGCTCAAGTCGCTCAGTGGGCCGCCACTCGCGGACTCGCCACCAAAGCCGGCTTTCTAGCAGCGGAAATCCCCGCTCTCACCGCCGCCCTGCGGCTGGCACCCTTGCTTCACACCGGCGGAATTTGGCGCGATGTCGCAGCCACAGACGTAAAGGAAGTTTTTGTCAAAACCGCCTGCGCACTCACGGGTGCAAGCCCACCAGTGCGTGACTTGTTAGGCAAACGATTGCGGGCCACCGGCGGCGTGACGTATGCACCCGTGGGTTTTGGCTTTGCATTGCCGCATCCCGCCACACGCATCACTCTGGGCCGTGACTCGGGCACTCTGGCCCTCATTCTGCTGCGTGACGGGCTTTCTCTCACAGAACCGCAGGTGGATTCCGTGCCGGTGACTCGCTTGTTTTTCTTCATTGCACCATCACCACGGGCGCACTTGGACATGGTCGGGCGCTTGAGCCGCTTGCTCTCACACGCCGCCCTGCGCGACGCGCTGGACAACCAGGCCACAGATGCGCAAATTTTCCAGGTGGTGGAAGAGGCTGACGCGGCGTTGCCGGCAGTGAAAAATCAAGAGGACAAACCATCATGACAGGCCCGCTGTTAGTGCTGGCGGTTCTGTTATTTGGCACGGCGGTGGTGGTGGGGCAGCACTGGCCGCGCCCATGGCTTGTGCTCACACTCGCGGCTTGCCTCGCGTCCATCGGTGCCGCTCTGTCCGTGTTCGCTGCCGCAGTCGGCTGGGAATGGAAATCCCATATCCTGTTAGGAGGTGAGAGCCTGCATCTTCGTCTTGATGGCGTGAGCGCATTGTTCATGGTGTTAGCGGCGGTTGTGGGGGGCGCGGGGGCGGTGTATTCCTGTGAATACTGGTCGGACCGGCATTACCCGGAATCCGCTCCGCGCGGTCGATCATGGTGGAGCGCCCTGGTCCTGAGCATGGTGCTGGTGCTGATCGTTTCTAACGGACTTCATTTCCTCATGGCGTGGGAAGCGTTTGCCATCTGCGGGTATTTCCTCATCACCTTGGAAAATCAAAAACCAGCGGTGCGCTCAGCCGGTTGGTTGTATCTCGCATCGTCCCATGCCGGAACCGTCTGCCTGTTCGGATTTTTTACTTTGCTCGCAGTAAAAACCGGCACCTGGGATCTTGGCCCGCTGCGTGAACACGCCTCTTTGTCTCCCTTGTTTTGGCTGGCGCTCGCGGGCTTCGGAATGAAGGCCGGGATTTTTCCTCTGCACATCTGGTTGCCCTCGGCCCATGCCAATGCGCCCAGCCATGTTTCTGCGATCCTATCCGCAGTCGCGATCAAAATGGGCGTTTACGGCATCGTCCGATTCAGCGGGTGGTTGCCGATGCCGGCCTCTGCGGGCTGGGTCGTGATCGGTCTGGGCGCGACCAGCGCCTTGTTAGGTGTCGCATTCACCCTGGCTCAAAACGATTTCAAGCGTCTGTTAGCTTATTGTTCGGTTGAAAACATCGGCATCATCCTGGTCGGTCTTGGAGCGGCCTTGCTCGCCAGATCGCATGGCGATGCGCCTTGGGGTCGCTTGGCGTTGGCAGGTGCCTTGTTGCATGTTTGGAACCACGGTGCCTTCAAGGCCTTGTTATTTTTCGGGGCGGGTTCGGTGCTTCATGCCACGGGCACGCGTGAAATGTCCCGTCTGGGTGGCTTATGGCGCACGATGCCCTGGACGGCCGGCTTGTTCGCACTCGGCTCGGTCGCCGTGACCGGCTTGCCTCCTCTCAACGGCTTTGTCAGCGAATGGATCCTCTATCTAGGGCTTTTTGATGCGGTCACTGACAAGCAAGCCGCCGCCTGGGCGGCGTTGCCCGTCATCATCCTGCTCGCCATGTCCGGCGCTCTGGCGCTTGTTGCCTTCACGAAGGCGGGTTCGATGATCTTTCTGGGCGCGGCACGGACCAAGCCTGCGGCCCAAGCTCACGAATGTGGACTCTGGATGCGTGCCCCGATGCTCTTGCTGGCAAGTCTTTGCATCGTGCTCGGACTCGCGCCGATCTTTGTGTGGCCCGCAATTTCACGCGCGGCCGATGCCTGGTCTCTCACGTGGGCTGGACAGACTGCACCCGCGCCTTTGCTCACTCTCGGATGGGTGCACCTCGGATTGGCTGCACTCATCATCGCAGCCGCTGCCCTGCTTTGGAAGAAAGCGCGGTCCCGTCCAATACGCCGCGCGCCTACCTGGGATTGCGGCTATGCCGCCCCCACCGCCAAAATGCAATACAGCAGCGGTTCGTTCGCAAACCTCGCAACCGCTTGGTTCTTTTGGATTTTACGGCCGTCACGCACTTGGCGGCGTCCACACGGTTCCTTCCCGGCCGAAGCGCTCCTGTTAGATAGGGTTCCCGAAACCGTGCTTGAACAAGCGGTGCTGCCACTTGCCGCACGCATCATGCAAGTCTCCTCGGCTGTCCGCCGCTTGCAACATGGCCGCCTTTCTGCCTATATCCTCTATGTCGTCGCGGGACTCGCCGGTCTGGCTGTCCTTGTTCTGTTAGAAAGCGCGTCATGATCCCGCTGGCCCACCAACTACTCCGCCTTGCCTGCTGGGTGCTGCTTGCGCCCCTGCTGCCGGGCATTATCAACCAGGTCAAGGCGCGCGTTGCGGGCCGCCGCGGGCCGCCGGTGCTTCAACTTTACTATGATTTGGCCCGATTGTGGCGCAAGGGCGTGGTGGTCAGCACACTGGCATCTCCCGCATTTGTGATCCTTCCCGCCGTGGCGTGGGTGTCTTTGTTAGGCGCGGCACTGCTGGTGCCACTGGGTCCGGCCGGGGCCGCCTTGAGTTTCCACGGTGACGTGCTTCTAATGCTTTACTTGTTAGCCCTCGGTCGTTTTTGCACGGCTTGGGCGGCGATGGAAACCGGTTCGGCATTTGAAGGCATGGGGGTGGTGCGCGAGGTCAGTTATGCAGTGTTGTCTGAAGCGGCGATCGTGGCCGCAGTGTTGGCGCTGTGTGTGCAAACGGGCAGCGTTTCGATGGTGACGATGCTGGCACCGACGGCGGGTGCGGGCGTGGTGTTGCTTGGGACGGGATTGTTCATTGTGCTACTCGCCGAAAACTGCCGTGTCCCATTTGACGATCCAACCACTCATCTTGAACTCACAATGATCCACGAAGTCATGGTGCTCGATCACAGCGGTCCGCCATTGGCCGTCATCCTTCACGGTGCCTCCATGAAACTTCTGCTGTTCTCACTGCTTCTCACACAAGCGATCGTGCCGCTCGCACAGCACGGCCCGATCGCCGCCACCGGCTTGCTGGCCGGTGGGGTGCTGGCAGTGACACTGGCCGTGGGAATCGTGGAATCGCTGCTCGCACGCTTCGCCTACCGGCGGGTTCCCTTGCTCCTAACCACCGCATTTTTGCTGTGTTTGTTTGCATTGTTAGTGGCCTGGAAAGGCGGGGCTTCATGAATGCCAATCTCAATCTTCTGATAGGCCTGGCAATGGGCCTGAATCTTCTCGCACTCGGCACGAGCCGCCTGCCGGCTCTGATCCGCGCGATGTCGGCGCAAGGCGTGATTCTCGGCGTGATCCCGGTGTTGCTGGGCCATGATCTCGACTGGCGGGTGGCACTCATCGCGCTGGCGACCCTGGCCGGCAAGGGCGTGGTGATCCCGAGTCTCTTGCGGCGCGCGATGCGGACGGCGCAAATCGACCGCGAGTTGGATCCTTTGATCGGATTTGTGCCTTCGTTGTTGCTGGGTGCCGGCGGGGCCATTGCGGCGTTGGCATTGGTCCCCTTGCTGCCCTTGCTTCCAGAGCATGCCAACACACTGCTCGTGCCCGGTGCCTTGGCCACGGTTCTAACGGGTTTCATTCTGCTGATCGGGCGCACCAAGGCCATCTCACAGGTGTGCGGCTATCTGATTCTCGAAAACGGCATCTATCTCTTCGGGCTCCTGCTCATCAAAGCCATGCCGCTGCTCGTCGAGGCCGGCGTCCTGCTCGACCTCACCGTCGGCGTCTTCATCATCGGCATCATTGTGGACCGCATCCAGCGCGCCTTCGATTCACTCGACACCCGCAAACTCACCGCGCTCCGCGAATGAAATCTCTCCTCCTCGTCATCGTCCCATTGCTCGCCGCCGCGCTCGCCGCCGCATGGCCGTCCAATCGCTCGCGTCCCCTGCTGCTGCCTGCCACCGGCCTCATCCATACCTTTCTTTGTGCTTGGTTATTTTTCTGCCCACCGCCCGTCACTCCGGGTGCCTGGCTCGCCTTTGACCCGTTGGCGCGCGCGGTGCTACCGGCGGTGTCCCTGTTATTTCTGGTCTGCGCCTGGTATGGGGTCAGTTATCTCAAGATCCGGTCCGAGCGATCCAATCGCATTTTTATCATGGCTCTGTTAGCGGTTCTTGGACTGTTGAGCGCGGGCCACCAGTCCCGCCATCTCGGGTTGCTGTGGATCTTCACCGAAGCGGTTACACTCGCCGCAGTGCCATTACTGCACTTCAATGGCACGCCGCGCGCCTTCGAGGCGACGTGGAAATACCTGCTAGTCGGAGGCACTGGCATCGCGCTTTCACTGTTAGGGTCATTATGCCTCGGATATGCGTCGTTGCACGGCGGCGGCGAGGGTGACCTGACCTTCGTGGCGCTCATGTCCCAGGGAGCCGGACTTTCCCGCCCGTGGGTGCTCATCGCTTGGGTGCTGCTGCTCGTGGGATATGGCACCAAAATGGGCCTCACTCCCATGCACACCTGGAAACCCGAGGCTTACGGTGAGGCCGCCGGAATTGTCGGCGCGATCCTGGCAGGCGGCGTCACCTCGGTGGCATTCACAGCCATCCTGAGGATTCGCTCGGTGGTCGGTGCCGCGGGCGAGGGTGCCATTGCCGATCACACTCTGTTAGTTATCGGTTTGTTTTCGATGCTCGTGGCGGCGTTGTTTCTACTAGGGACGCGCGATTTCAAGCGCATGCTCGCGTATTCGAGTGTTGAGCACATGGGGATCCTCACGCTTGGAGCGGCGCTGGGTCCTGCGGGAGTTGCGGCATCGTTGTTTCACGTCTGGAGCAACTCGCTCACCAAGGGTGCCCTGTTTCTCAGCGCCGGCAACATCCGCCGCGCCGCCGGATCCGCCTCGATGGATGAAGTGCGCGGCATGAACATCTTGACCCCGCGCTCGGCGGCATTGTTTGTGACCGGTTTGTTCGCCGTGACCGCCTGCCCGCCCTTCGGGCCATTCTTCAGCGAATTGAAAATTCTGCGCGCGTCCCTCGAAGCCGGACACATGGCGGCCACCGCGATGTTTCTCACTTGCCTGCTATTGGCATTCTTCGGGCTCACGCGTGTGGTCTTCGGGATTGTGGACGGCCGTCCGGCTAACCACGCCAAAGCCACAGGAAAACGCTTTGTGGAAAGCGCGGGAGTGATTCTTCCTCCCCTTGTTCTGTTAGGATTATCGTTGTGGCTTGGTCTCTTCCAACCCGCACTGCTTCACGACGTCTGGGCCGCCGCCGCCGCGCAACTCTACCCATCCCCATGAGCGACTTGACTCATTTCACTTTGCTTGCGAACGCCACCAGCGTGCCATGGTCGGATGTGCCCGCTTGGCCGGTCGCCGACTTTATCGACGCCATCGGCGCGGAAATCACACGCGGCGCACGACTCTGCAGTTTGTTCGGCGTGCCTGAGGGCGATGCGACCCAACTCGTTGCCGTGCTCGCCTTCGATGCGGATAGCACCCTGGCCATCGGACGCAGCACGCCACTCACCGGCGCGTTTCCCTCCCTCACCGCGACGCACCCGCAAGCTCACTTGTTTGAACGCGAAATTTGGGAACAGCACGGTCTAACACCCGAGGGCCACCCGTGGCTCAAACCCGTGCGACGCACTCATGGCGGCGCCCCGGCCACCGGAGAATTCTTCCGCGTGGACGGCGGGGAAATCCATGAGGTCGCCGTGGGCCCGGTCCATGCCGGCATCATCGAACCCGGCCACTTCCGATTTCAATGCGCGGGTGAGGAAGTGCTGCATCTGGAAATCGCGCTCGGCTATCAACATCGCGGAATCGAGGAGGCTCTTGTCGGCGGCCCACATCGCACGACCCTGATCCAGATGGAAACCCTCGCAGGGGATTCCAGCATCGCGCATGCCACCGCCCATGCAAATCTGATAGAGGCCCTCACCCACATCGAGCCTCCTCTCCGTGCCCAATGGCTGCGCTCGATCGCCCTCGAACTGGAACGCCTCGCCAATCACACCGGCGACCTCGGCGCACTGGCGGGCGACGTCGCATTTCTGCCAAGCTCGGCAGCTTGCGGGAAAATCCGGGGCGACTTCCTCAATCTCACGGCGGAAATTTGTGGCAACCGGTTCGGCCGGGGACTCGTGCGGCCTGGCGGTTGCCAGCATGACCTTGAACCCGCACTTGCGGCTCGGTTGTTAGAGCGACTCATCACCACCCTTGCAGACAGCGGGCAGGCCATTGCATGGATGTGGGACGCAGCGGCGGTTCGGGCACGTTTTGAAAATGTGGGCACGGTTTTTCCGGCACAGGCGAGTGAACTCGGAATGGTCGGTCCGGCGGCACGGGCCTGCGGCTTGGTGCGCGATGTGCGCTACGACCACCCGGTTGGCTGGCATCGTTTCGCGCAGGTGCCGGTGACGGTATGGCCGGATGGAGATGTTTTCGCAAGGGCTCGGGTCCGATCGTTAGAAATCCAGCGCTCCGGAGAATTTTTGTGCGAGCAACTCGGTGCCCCTCCCGAGAGCGACCTTTTCGAAGCGCTCGACAGGCCCGCACCCGACACAATCGCGGTCGCGCTCGTCGAAGGATGGCGAGGGGAAGTCTGCCACGTGGCGCTCACCGACAGCGTCGGCTGCTTCCGCCGCTACAAGATCACCGATCCCTCGTTTCATAATTGGATCGGACTCGCCCTCTCACTGCGCGGCACCGCGATTTCCGATTTTCCCATCTGCAACAAGAGCTTCAATCTTTCCTATTGCGGCTTCGATTTGTAACAGAAACTCACCGCCATGTTCGTCACCGATACCCTTCTCCATCGCCTGAAACGCGGTTGTGAAACCATGGCCTATCCGAAGGGTCCGCCTCCCGCACTTCCAGAACGACACGGCGGCGCACTCAAAGTCGATTCCGGCCACTGCGTCGTCGATTGCCGCACCTGTGTGCCGGCATGCCCGACCGATGCCATCACCCGCATGGAGGGATTGCCGGTCAATTTGGATCTTGGCCGCTGTGTGTTTTGTTCGGCCTGCGTTCAGGCTTGCCCGGCGCAGGCGATCACCCAAACCGGCGACCATCAAATGGCCGTGACCCGCCGTGAGGATCTTCTGTTAGGAAATCCCGGGAATGAACAAGTGCGACTCGCCACCGCACTCGACGAAAAACTGCGCAAACTTTTCGGCCGATCCCTGCGTCTTCGCCAAGTCAGCGCCGGCGGCTGCAATGCCTGCGAGGCCGACACCAACGTGCTCGGCACCATCGGCTGGGATCTCAGCCGTTTCGGAATCCAATTCGTCGCCTCTCCGCGACATGCCGACGGCTTGTTTGTCACCGGCCCAGTGACCCATGCCATGGTGCTGGCGCTTCAAAAAACCTACGATGCAGTGCCCGACCCGAAAATCGTCATTGCCACGGGCGTCTGCGCGATTTCCGGCGGCCCGTTCGCCGGCCACCCACAGGTCAACAACGGCGTCGCCGCCATTCTGCCCGTCGACCTATTCATCCCCGGCTGCCCACCCCATCCTCTCACCATCCTCGACGGCCTGCTCCGGATGTTAGGGCGCCTTGAAACAAAAATCGGGCGGATTCCCTAACGGAATTTCACGCCTAGAAAGGCACTATTTCCCGTTGACGTTGTCGGCGACGGGTTTTAAACGGCCTTTTCCCCATGACAAGCCAAGGCCACTTCACAAACATCCCGTTTCATCTCGCCAGTATTTTTCTATTCATGAGCGCCTCTGCGCACGGTGGCCCCACGACCACCCCGTCCTCCGCAAAAAACGCGTGGTCCCTTTCGGCCAGCCTGGGTCTCAAGGAAAGCTACGACAGCAATGTGTCTCTTCAGGACACCGCTCCCGATGCCGCGAGTATCGCCCAAGCGTCCGCGGCTGGCTTGCATATCGAGAAATCCGGGCAGGCGTCGTGCATCACCACCGTGCTGCCTCGCCTCGCCGTGGATTATAAACCCGGCACCGAGTTCTATGCATCGGTGAACTATGCACCCGAAATCAACCACTATCATTCCGCCCCATCCGAAAATTTTGTCGCCCACAAGGGCACATTGAATCTCGGTGGGAAGTGTGGCGATGTCTCGTGGGAATCCCTCAATACCGCATCCTACATCGATGGCAACGAACTGGGCCCGACCTTTGCCCGACCGAGCGATGTGCCCGCCATGGGCGGCATCCCGTTGCGCGACCGTCGCAAGGCCTGGACCCTCCGCAACCAATTCAAACTCACCTGCCCGGTCGGTAATTCATTTGTCCGCCCTGTGGCATCAACCTACTTCCACGATTTTAAAACAGACCAAATCTCTAACACCGCGCCCGCTGCCTGGGTTTACGAAAACTACATCGACCGCCAGGATGTCAGCGCAGGCGTGGATCTGGGTTACAAAGTAGTCGACGAAACCTATATCGTCGTCGGATACCGCTATGGCGAACAACAACAGGGGAGTCTGTTAGGAGCGGACAGCCCTTATGACAACACCTATCAGCGCATCTTGCTGGGAATTGAGGGATCCCCGGTGACTTGGGCCAAACTCGCCGTGACCGGCGGCCCCGACTTCCGCGACTTTCCCGGCGCAACCCTGCCGGGCTTCGACAAAAACGAGTTGCTCTGCTACATCGACGCCTCGGTCACCTTCATGCCTAACAAACAGGACTCGATTATCTTGACCTATCGGCGCTTCGAACAACCCACGTTTTCCAGCTTCAGCATGTATCAAGACCTGACATATTCGCTCACTTGGAAACACCCACTCAATGAAAATTTCTCGGTCAGTGCCGCCATGCTCATTCACAACGGAATCTGGCAGGCCCCGGTCCAACGCGATGACCTGATTTACACCCCGAGCGTTTCACTCGTCTATGCCCACGACCATTTGAGCGCCGAACTCGCC
>CAIYYV010000034.1 GCA_903930425.1 Akkermansiaceae bacterium
TGAGCGCATCCACCGGTCGAATCTGGTGGGCATGGGCGTGCTTCCCTGCAACTTCACCCGCAAAGATGACTACGACAAAATCAAGGGCCTCGTCGACGCCACCTTTGACCTCATCGGCATTTCTAACAACCTCAAGCCTAAGCAATCGGCCGTGTTGCGCGTGCATCCTGCCGCCGGCGAGTCGTTCGACGTGCCCGTCATCGTGCGCATCGATACCCCTGTGGAAATCGATTACTACCGTGCCGGCGGCATCCTTCCCTATGTCCTGTCGCAGATTTCCAACAGTGCCGGATAAGGCATACTGGGACTTGCCCGCGCGGTCACTCGAAGGCGCTGCCGCCGATGAATTCACGGAGCAGCGAAATGGGCGGAACATGCTCCGCAGGGCAGGAATTCACCAGCTCAAGAAACGCTAACAACCGCCGCGCGTCGGCATACTCGCGGTCGTACGGTTTCACTTCCGAAAGGAGCGGGCGAACATACGTCTTGAGAACCGCGGGCTCAAAGGCCAGCGCCGAGTTGAATGCCGCGTCTGCCTCTTGCTGATAGGGAAAAATCCAACGTTGTTCACCGGCCCGAACGGCCGGCCACATTTGCAGCGTGGTGAGCGCGGATTTTCCGCGGGTGCGGTAGTCGCGGACCATGCGGCGCAGCAGTCGCAGGTCGGTGGTGGATATCAGATTGTTGTGATCTAACATCAACTGTGTGAGGGCGCTGACATATACCTTGAACTTGTGTTCCTCGGCCACGTGTTCGGTGAGGCGTGGATTCAGGCAGTGAATGCCCTCAAGGATCACGACTTGGCCGGCTTCAAGCTTCAGGCGCTCCCCTCGAAACTCCTTGATCCCCTGCTTGAAGTTGAATGTCGGCAAATCCACCTCCTGACCGTCCTCCAATGCGCGCAAATGCGCATTGAGCATCACCAGATCCACCGCCTCGATGTGTTCAAAATCCAGTTGGTGGTTTGAATCGACCGGCGTCTGTGAGCGGTCGCAAAAGTAATTGTCCACCTCGATGCGTACCGCGTTCAAGCCATTGACCCTGAGGTGCAACTCGAGGCGCTTGGAAAACGTGGTCTTTCCCGAGGACGACGGTCCGGCGACTAACACGAATCGGGGCGCGGATTCCGAATGGGCGATCTGGTCGGCAATCTGTGAGAGTTTTTTATCCTGCTGGACCTCGCACATTTGGATGATCGGCGCGATGCGCTGCTCGGCGACGGTCTGATTGAGGTCAGCGATGCTTCGGATTCCAATCACGGTACCCCATTGCTTGTGCTCCTCGAAGATTTTCTGCAGGTGAGGCTGCCTGTGAAACGGGGCGAATCTCACTTGCCCGTCACTCCACTCGGGAAACTGGACCACGAGGCCAGGAGGATAGGCCAGCAAGCGGAAGTGCTCTAACACCCCGGTCGATGGCGCGAGCACATCGTGACCGAGATCACTGAAATCCTCACAGGAAAACAATACGATCCGCGGCGGGTTCCGGTAGCGCAGCAGGTTGAGCTTGTCGGTTTGGCGGTTGGCTTCAAGCATTTGGCAGGCTTCCACAAAGCCAATCTGCCTGCGCTCTAACGGAATATCCCCGCGGACCAAGCCGCGCATGTGGGCCTCGATCGCGGCGATTTGATCCTCGCGGATTCCGGCTGCGCCGATGCCGGACTCGCCGCATTCGGAAAAACTGCAATAATAACCATTGCCGATGGAATGCTCCACCGCAAAACGACAGTCGGGCATGAGATCCCGCACCGCCTTGGCTAACAAAAAGGCCAAGGACCGGCGATAAATGGAAGTGCCGTATCGGTCGGCAAAGGTGAGAAATTCCAAAGTGCAGTTCACCTGCAAGGGGAACGACAGCGAGCAAATGTCATTGTTGACCAGGGCCCCCAGATACGGCATCCCATTGGCCGCGACGGGGCCTGGGAGCATTTCTCCCACCGTCGCGGACGGATCACACACGCGGGTTTCGCCACCTGGCAGAACCACCCGGATGGTGCTTGCCGGAAACTTGCCGGAAACAGGAATGGGCATTTTCATGTGCGACAGCGGGCGATTCCCATGAACTAACGTTGCGGGAATCCTCGAACCGCACAAGGCAAACTTGAGACCCATCACAAATCCCGGGATTGACGCGGACCGTCAGTCTGGGTGAGATTTCGTGCCCCCCAACCGCCACCACCCGCCATGGACTATCAAGCGAAAATCGCCCGCAACGTCGCCTCAATCCCGCGTTCGGGAATCCGCGACTTCTTTGAACTCGTGCAAGGCCGTGACGATGTCATCTCGTTAGGTGTCGGGGAGCCGGATTTTGTCACGCCCTGGCACATTCGCGAGGCGGCCATTTATTCACTCGAACAAGGGCAGACATCCTACACATCCAACCTTGGGCTGCTCTCACTGCGGAAATCCATCGCCCGCTATGTCACGGATTTTTTCCATGTGGACTACGATCCTGCTCGCGAAGTGCTGGTAACTGTCGGGGTTTCTGAAGCCATCGACATCGCTTTGCGCGCTCTGCTCAACCCGGGTGACGAGGTGATCTATCATGAACCCTGTTATGTGTCGTATAGTCCGAGCATCGTGATGGCGCACGGCGTCGCTGTCCCGGTGCTCACCACCAAAGAGGATGGGTTTTCACTCAAACCCGCGAACCTTGCCGCGGCCATCACTCCAAAAACACGGGTGCTCATGCTCAATTTCCCGACCAATCCCACCGGTGCCTGCGCGACGCGCGAGGACCTCGAGGGGATCGCCCGGCTCTCGATCGAACACGACTTGATCGTCATGACCGATGAAATCTACAGCGAGCTCCGATACGACGGTGAGCCCCACGTCTCGATCGCGGCACTGCCAGGCATGCAGGAGCGGACCATCCTGCTTCACGGGTTTTCAAAAGCCTTCGCCATGACCGGTTTCCGGCTTGGATACGCTTGCGCGCCGCAGCCGATCATCGAGGCGATGATGAAAATCCACCAATACTCGATATTGTGTGCGCCGATCATGAGCCAGAACGCGGCCATCGAAGCGCTTGAAAACGGCACACCCGCGATGTTGGAAATGCGAAATGCCTATCACCAGCGCCGCGATTTTCTCGTCCGTAGGCTCAATGAAATCGGGCTGGATTGCCATCTGCCGGGAGGAGCCTTCTATGTCTTTCCGGATATCCGCAGCACCGGGCTCTCCAGCAAGGAGTTTGCGATGAAATTGTTAGAACAAGAAAATGTCGCCTGCGTCCCGGGTGGTGCCTTTGGCATTTCAGGAGAGGGATTTCTGCGTTGTTGTTATGCCACCGCGTTCGAGCAAATCCGCACGGCCACCGACAGGATCGAGCGGTTTGTCGGAAGGATCTAACTGACATGAACCGGCCACCGCCCGCCAAGGATCCTGCCCGGCTGACCCGTGCACATGTGAATCCTTTTGCCTGTTTCATGGTTTTCATGCTGGTGCTGCAACTCGTTGCCGCCAATCTCGGGTGGAAGCATCCTGACGCTCCGTGGTGGCGCCAGGATCCCGCGCATTTCATCTATCCGGTCCAGACGCTGGTGACATTGGCCCTGCTCGTGTATTACTGGAGATATTACACATTCAACCTGTCGTGGAAATGGAGTCTGATATCCATTTTGTTTGGAGTGATCGGCATTGGTTTTTGGCTTCTGCCGACCACGCTGTATGATCACTGGGGGATGACACAAACCCCGTCAGGCGTTCTGGGGTTTCTCGGAGTGGCGGCACGCCGCGAAGGATTTGATCCCGGGATTTTTCAGGACCCTTGTGCCTGGTGGACCGTGGTGCTGTTGCGTTTTCTGCGGGCGGTCGTGGTGGTCGCGCTGGTCGAGGAGATTTTCTGGCGCGGATTTCTGATGCGTTTTGTCTGCGATTGGGAGGGAAACTACTGGCAGCAACCGTTTGGCCGGGCCCATTGGAAATCATTTCTCATCATTACAGGATTATTCATGTCGGCGCACGCGCCTGTCGATTATGCGGGCACCTTTGTTTACGGGACCCTCACCTACCTGCTCTGCGTTTGGAGCAAGAGCCTTGGCGCTTGTGTCATCATGCACGCCACCGCCAACCTCCTCATGGGAGGATATATCATGGCCTACGGGAAATATGGATTGTGGTGACGTGCTTTCGTGCTTGGCACGCCCGGGCACACACGGAACGATTCGCCTATGGCAAATGAGATCCGGGAATTCGTCGGTCTGCGCGTGAACGTGGATGACGTGATCTATATGCCAGACCTTGAAACCCCTGGAGGGAAGCCTCATTCCTTTGTGTATTTTATTTCGATTCACAATGATTCGCCGTTCCCCGTGACGTTGCGCGGACGCAAGTGGGTGATTCACGAGCAGGACGGGGAATCCGCCGTGTTCGAAGGGGACGGCATCGTCGGCCAAACCCCGACCCTCGAACCCGGCGGATATTTTTCTTATCACAGCTATCATATCGTAACCGGAAGCGCTCGGGTCTCGGGCGCGTTCTTCGGTGAAACCGCTCCGGGCGATTGGATCTTCACCCGGATTCCAGAGTTCTCGCTCGTCGTGCCCGATGACGCGTGACCCGGCACTGACTCAATCGGAAATGACCGAGTCCATCGCGATATCATGCGGTTCCGAAAAAGTGTCAGGCACTCTCTGATAGGAAAAACAAACGCCAACCTTCAGGGTGCTGCGCGGGGCCATGGCGAGCATCCGGTCGTAATACCCAAGGCCGCGGCCAAGACGCCCGCCGCAAGCATCAAAGGCCAAGCCCGGACACAGAAACGCATCAATGCGATCCAATGGGATTTCCGCGAGCTGCCCCGCCGGTTCAAGGATGCCGAAGGCTCCCGCCACGCATTGCTCTATGGGGTCATCCACCGCGTGAAAGGTCAAGGAGCGGCCCGCAACCCGTGGATAAACCCAGCATCGCCCGGGATGCCGCGCCACAAAGCCCGCAAGATCAACCTCTCCGGGCAAGGCCGCAAACACGGCGATCACCCGCAAGTCAGCATGACCCGCAAGCCAATCGTCCATCGCCAAACAAACCGCTGCCGAATCCATCGAAGCGGCTGGCACCAGCCGCCGCTGATGGATACGGAGTTCGGATTTTCGACTGCGGGATTCTGGAATTGCCACTTGCAAAACGGTCAGGTTTTCCCATGTCTTTACGCGTGACTCCCATACCCTGGCAAGCCGTGACGATTTTTTTTCTCAGCGTGGCGGAAATCTCCGCTGCGGACGCCCCGAAAACCTTTGCGTGGAATCCTCCAAAGGTCACTCACAGCCAGTTTTCGTCAGAACTCGGAATGCTCGACTCGGAGCGCGATGCCTATGCCACCAATCTCGCGGACCAGGCGGCGAAGCAAGTCGTCACCGCACAAGCATCGCCCGAATCATTGGCGGACGCCCGCCGCATGATTGCGGTGGCATTTCACCTCTCTCCCCGCAACAAGCGCGCCATCGTCGTCAATTTTCAACTCAGCAAAAGCCTTCTTCCCGAAATCTCGGAGGGCAATTATAGCCCGCAGGTGCTCGCCCGTTTGCTCCTGAGCCGTGGCCAACTCCTCGAAAAACAAGGCGGTGATGAAAATAAACGGCTTGCCCGATGCTTCGTGCAATTGGCCTCTAACATGGATCCCAAAAATGACGACGCCGTCTATGCCAGCGAAATCCACCGCCTCGATCGCGGCCCTCTCGATTGGTCAACCATCACCGACTGCCCTGAAAAAAAACCGGAACCCTCGGAGCCAGCGATGCCCAATCCCCCGGCACCGCGCCGCCCCATGCCTCCTTGATGCGCCTGAAAGGCCAATCAACGAGTCCGTGCCCGGATGCCACCGCGCGGAATTGCGCCATCTTCCGCTTGCCACGCGCGATCCTCCACCTACCTTTGCGCCGAAATCACTTATGAAAATTTGGCTCGACGACAAACTGGTGGATGAAGCAGATGCAAAGGTCTCGGTTTTTGACCACGGACTTCTTTATGGCGACGGGGTTTTTGAAGGCATCCGCTTCTACAATGGGCGTATCTTCCGTTTGGATGAACACATCCGCAGGCTTTTTGATTCGTCCCGCGCCATCCTCCTCGATCTGCCGTGGTCTCAGGAACAAGTCTGCCGCTTCACCTGCGAAACCGTCGCCGCCAATGCCTTGAGCGACGGTTACATCCGCCTCGTCGTGACCCGCGGGGCCGGCGGCCTCGGCCTCAACCCGTATCTCTGCCCGAAACCCTCGATGTTCATCATCGCATCGACTATCCAACTCTACCCGGAAGAACATTATCAAAACGGCTTGGCCATCATCACCTGCGCCACCCGCCGCCCGTCTCCCGCCGCCTTGATGCCGCAGGTCAAATCACTCAACTATCTCAATAATATCATGGCCAAAATCGAGGCCATCCAAGCCAACGCTCAGGAAGCCGTCATGCTCAATGAACAGGGCTACGTCGCCGAATGCACCGGTGACAATTTGTTTCTCATGAAAAATGGCACGCTGTTCACCCCCCTGATAGGAGACGGCGCGCTCGACGGAATCACCCGCTCCGTCATCATCGAACTCTCCCGGACACTCGGAATCCCCTTCGTCGAACGCTCACTCACCCGTTACGACATCTTCACCTCCGACGAATGCTTCCTCACCGGCACCGCCGCCGAAGTCATCCCCGTCGTCGCGCTCGACCGCCGACCCATCGGCACCGGCCAGCCAGGCCCCTTCACTCACCGCTTCATGGATGCCTATCACCAACTCGTCATGAGCACCGGCACCCCCATCCAATGACCGCCGCCCGTCACCACATTCTCTCCATCGCCCGTCGCCCCTAACGCCTAACAGTCCGCTTCAATCCCCCAGAAATGAAATGTGACTTCTGTGATCAAAAGGCCACTGTCTTTCTCACCCAACTCGTCGAGGGGCAGATGAAAAAAGTGTGCCTCTGCGACCCCTGCGCCAAGGAACGCGGTGTCACTGACCCCACCGGATTCTCTCTAGCGGATGTTCTGTTAGGCGGAGTCGCCGCCCCGAACTCGCCCGAGTCTTCGGGTCATCCACCGCTTGCCACTCCGGGCGGCGGGCGCAAATGCCCCGCCTGCGGGTTTTCGTTAGACGATCTGCGTCGGGTCCGCCGGTTCGGATGCAGCGAGTGCTACACCGCCTTCAGCGAGGAAGTGAGCCAATTGATCCGCGGCTTGCATCACGGTGCATCGCACGTCGGCAAGGTGCCCGCCGGCCTCGTCGCTCTGCACATTCGCCACCAGCGGCTCGATGCACTCCGCTCACGCCTCGAAGAGGCGATCTCGTCCGAAAGTTACGAACAAGCGGCCTCCATCCGCGACGAAATCCGCAACCTCACCGCCGCCACTGAGCCCGCCCAACCCGCCACGCCCATTGTCCCATGATGCGTTTTTCCACCCTCATCAAATACCCGGCGGATTGGATGACCGGTGCTCAGGGAGAGCAAAACGCCGTGCTCACGTCGCGCATCCGCCTCGCTCGCAACCTGCGCCGCCATCCATTTCCCGGTTGGGCAAAACGCGAACAACGCGCCGCCGCCTTGGATCTCATGCGTCCCGCCGTCGAAGCGCTCCCCGCGATGAAAGGCGCATTTTCCCAGGAACTCGGCGACCTCAGTTCCGTGCAAAAACAAGTGCTGGTCGAACGCCATCTCATTTCCCGGGAACACGCCGCACGTGGCGTCGGATCCGCCGCCGTGATCGAACGCCGCCAATCACTCAGCCTCATGCTCAATGAGGAGGACCACCTGCGCATGCAGGCCATCCGCCCAGGTCTCCAACTTGCCGCCGCTTTCAACGCCCTCTCAGAAATCGATTCCGCCTTGGAAAATGCGCTGGAATTTGCGTTTGATCCCACGCTCGGCTACCTGACCACCTGCCCGACCAATCTGGGCACCGGTCTCCGCGCATCCGCCATGCTCCACCTGCCGGGCCTCGTGCTCAGCGATCAAATCGGACAAGTCCTCCAGTCCGTCAATAAAATCGGCCTGGCAGTCCGCGGACTCTACGGGGAGGGCA
>CAIYYV010000035.1 GCA_903930425.1 Akkermansiaceae bacterium
CTCCGCAGCGGTGCGCCCGTGAATGGCAAAATGCAGTTTGTTCTGCACGGCGGCGAAAAACGTCTTGGTCGTCTCAGCCTCCACGTCGTAATCCATCGCCGTCGCGTAGATGTCCGTGATCTTCTGGTAGAACCGCCGCTCGCTGGCGCGGATTTCACGGATCTCCGCCAGCAGGTTGTCGTAATACTCCTTGCTCAGAAACGCCCCGTTCTTGAGCCGCTCCTTGTCCAGCACATAGCCGCGAACGGCGAAATCGCGCAAGACCCCCGTGGCCCATTGCCGGAACTGAATGGCGCGGGCGGAATTCACCCGGAAACCCACGGCAATGATGGCGTCGAGGTTGTGGAAATCGACATTTCGCGTCACATTCCGCCCACCCTCCTTTTGAACTGTTCGGAAATTCCGAATAGTTGCCGCCTTAGAGATTTCCTCCTGGGAATAGAGATTGGCCAGATGCTCGCTGATCGTAGGAACCGTCACCTCAAACAGCGCGGCCATCAGCTTCTGCGTCAGCCAGACTGTCTCGCTTTCCACGCGGACCTCGATGCCGTCCTCGCCCGCCTGCCGGGTGAAAATCAAAAACTCGGCCGTGCTGTTGCGGATCTGAAGTTTTTTCTCGGGTTTCATGGCGTGTTCCAACTAAGGCGAATTCAATCGATGTGTTCCAGGGCCTTGAGGGGGTCGTGGATGGCGGTGATTTGCTAGGGAGTGGCGTCGGGCATGGCGGGATCTGATGCGGTTGCCGCGGAAGGGCGTCCTGCCGTCCGAATCGTGAATAAACTCCAACAGGTTCTTGGGCCGGAGGCAAGGACTACCCAACCCGCATCCGCTCCAGCGCCGCCGCCACATCGGCAACCCGGAACCGCACTGCCTTGCCCAGCTTGAAAAACGGGATCAGCCCGGACATGCGCCACGCGTAGAGTTGGCGGCGGCAGATTTTCAGGTGGCGGGCGAGTTCCTGTTCGGTTCGCGGCGAGGATTCTGGCCCCGTCTCACCCCATCCGCATCCGTTCCAGCGCTGCGTCTAGATCGGATTTCCTAAATCTAACAGCCCGTCCGATTTTGAAATAGGGGATCAGTCCGGCCATGCGCCAGCAGTAGAGTTGGCGGCGGTCGGGTTATTGTTTGCGGCGAAACTGGCATCGGCAGGATGGATCGTGCTCGTGCTCGGCGTTTACATGGCGTGCATCGCGCTCTCGATCTGCGCAGTGATCTGGGTGCTCACACCCGAGATTTTTCCAAACCGCATCCGCGGCCGCGCCGTATCTATCGCCGTATTTGCGAATTGGACGGTGAATGCCGCGACGGCGTTTTTGTTTCCCTGGTTTGTGGCACGCTTCGGCATGCACGCGGTGTTTCTTTCATTTTCCGCGATTTGCTTCGTGGCGACACTTTTTTTCTGGAAGTTTGTGCCTGAGACCAAAGGCAAGAGCCTGGAAGAAATCGAGGCGTATTGGCTCACACATCCAAACAAATAACCCCAATGACACGCAACGAAGCAAGCCAATTGGCGACCATGATCGGCCTGGCATGGTTTAATCTGTTAGGTATTCACGCACAAGCTGCGGATTCACCGGGGAAACCGGGCATGCTTTTTTATGAACCTGCCCCCGGCAATCCTGCGGCGGACAACTGGTGTTTCAAGAGAGGAGATCTCTGGGTTATGTATACTCTCAATGGGGTTGACCAGGATTCGATAGGGGTCTCCGTGTCACCGGATTTGATGCGCTACGAATCGCGAGGTGTGGCGATTCCAAGTGTCGCCGGCACGTGGGAAAACACCCTTTATGGGGGCGATGTGTTTGTGTGGAAAAACAAGCATTACATGCTCTACTCGGCTCCGGGACCTGGAATGGAGAATGCAATCGGGCTGGCGGAATCGGATGATTTGCCGCGCTGGAACAAGCATCCCGGCAATCCGGTGATGCATCATCCGGATGCGCGCTGGTATGAGGGCACCACCCCGGATGGCATGAGAGGCGGCATTTCCTGTCGCGATGTTGCGGTGATTGAGGATGCCTTCACTGACGAGTGGGTCTATGCCTGTTTCACCGCGAGCACCGGTCGAGGGGATTACTACCGCCGCGGATGCATCGGCCTGGCCCGCAGCAAGAATCTAACCGACTGGGAATATCTGCCGCCGCTTTATTCCCCGGGTCTTTACACAGCCATGGAGGTGCCGCGTGTCTGCAAGATCGGCAGCAAGTGGTTTCTCACCTGGCTTCACGCCCCATGGTATGGAATCCGCACCGATGAGGACTACGGCCAGCGCGCCTATTCCGGGTCAGAGACCATGATTCACTATGCCGTGGCCGACGCCCCACTCGGGCCCTATCGACTGGCCGCTGATCCGACCTTGTTTCGTGGAGGTGCCAGTCCCTATGTCATCGATTTGGTGCATGAGGGCGGAGAGGTGGTGGTGACATCGACCCTGTTCAAACAGCAGGGGGAAAAGTTCGATGATCGCGCACGCTGCGGGCTCATACCCGCCATGCCAATCCGCCAGGCAAAGGATGATCCGAGCAAGTTAGAGGTGGGCTTCCCGAACAAGCTGCGCAGGGAATTTTCCGAAACGATCCCGGTGATCCAACCGTTGCGCGTCAACAACCCGCTGCCGGAATTGCACGATGTCACCAAGCAGGGAAACCAAATCACCTTCACGCAAACTTCCAACCGCCTGGTCGAATTGACCGAACCCGTTACCGCCGACATGCTGGTAGAGGCCACATTCGAGGTGGCATCTGGACGGGCCGGTTGGGTGACTCACTACGACCGTGACGCGCGAAAAGGGTGCGCGGTTCTGGTGGATCCCAAACGCAGGGAAATCCAGTTCGCTCAAGTGGAACCTCTCTATAAAAAGGGCCTCTTTCTACGGGTGCTGGAACGCCATCGCATCACCTCACCCGTTGGAACAACATTCAAATTATCCATCATTCACTCGAGTAACTATCAGATAGTTTTTGTCAACGACGTCCTGGCAGCCACCTTTTCATTCGCCCGGCGCGACGCCGGTGTGATTGGCTTGTTCCTGGAAAACGCCACCGGGAAGTGCGATGTGACAGGCCTTCATACGGTCGGTCACTTGTCCTCCTGAAGGTCCACCGGGTTGACGAGGATTTCATCGATCATCAACCAGGCCTTTCCGCCGGCGCCCTCGAGTCCTGCCGGGATGGTGGCCAGGTTGCGGGCGTGGACTTTCAGATAGCGGCCGCGGGTTCCCTCGGGTGCGGTGGTGAGAAGCGCCTTGCTGAATGGTCCGGCCACTTTAGGAAGGACATCGGTCAGGGCGGTTCCGGCCGGAACAAAGGTGATGAGATCCGATGACACCGAGAACTCGACCTCCGTGGGCAGATACATGCCATGGAATACTTGTTGCATGCAGGTGAGGCCAAGTTGCCGAATCGGAATGACCGACCCGAGATCAATGACGGCCTCGAAATCACGCTGGATATAGCCCAACCACTTCGCCGCCCAGTCGGCCACGAGCCTCTCACCGTCAACCAAGCCGGCGGCCCCGCCGAGATTGAAGCGCGGGTCGGGCTGGATCATTCTCAGCACGGCGCTGCCGAGCGCATCGTGGCGCACGCGTTTGATTTCCGGGGCGGATGAGACCGCCTCGTCGGGCAACATGGCTGGGCGGATTTTATCCATGTGTTTGGCAATGGCGCTTTTGGCTGTTAGATCCCAGAGATTGGTGCCGCGGCGTCTGAGATCCAAGACGGTGGGGATCCATCCTTGTGTCCAACCGCTCTCGACGCACCAGGCGCCCCAGCCCGCGTCGGCGTTTGAGCCGAAATACTCCCAGCGTTTGAAATCGAACGCGCGGAACCAGGCACCGTCGAGTTCGGGCCGTGCCTCGCTGCGGACCTGGATGCGCAGCAGGAACTCGGCCAGTTTGTCTTCCATGCGTTGATAGCCTGCGTTGCCGGTGACAGCGGCCGCCTCGTGGAGGCCGAGAAACGCGAAGTTGCAAGTATAGAGCAGGTCCGCGACCGGATCACCGTTGGCGTGAATCAACGGTGCCTCATTGGTGCCATATCTTTCGTTGGATTCGGGCGGCGGAAAATAACCCATCGCCACGTCCCCGAGTTCCTCACGGATCGCTCCACATGCATCTTGGGAAGCGGCCATATCGGTGGCGATCCTGTCGAGCCAGGCCCGGTGTTCCGGGGTATCCTCGACGCGCACCAGCCAAGCGAGAACTAACAGCATTCGGGCTCGTTCCTGCTGGATGCCATTGGTCCAGAACCAACCACCCGGATACTTTTCCATGGTCAGGCGAATGCCCAGCTTCGTGCGGTCCAGCAACGGCGCAAATCGCGTCTTGTCGTAAAGCCACAAATAGGCCGCCCACGTCCACGCCTCAAAATGAGGTGAGAGCCGGATGATCGGGGCATCCCAGAATGCACGCCAGCCACGCTTGAGGAGGTCTGGGTGCTCGATCCGCTCACCGCGAAAACCGAGTCTGCCGGTGGTGCGGAAATTCGCCAAGATATTGATGAGCAATTTTTCATCCCAGCGATCGGTGCCGAGGATGGCGGCAGTGCCCATGCAGCCAAGCATCACCCTGACATCGTTGTCCTGATAGAGAGCGCCTCCCTGGTCAGGCGTCCACGCGATCATTCCGTAGCTGGGTTTTTCCGGGGCGTCGATGAAGAGTCCGGACCGGGAATAGAGCCAATCGAGCAGGTTGGAGGCGATGCGTGAGCTGCGGGTGTCGTTGGCAATTCCGGCGCGCAGCGCAAAGGCGAGCGTGCTTTCGCCAACGCAGTCAGAGCGCAAGTTATAGATCACGGGTTGACGGCCGAGGTGATCCACTTCGGAGCGCATGCCCTCAAGGAGTCCGAGTTCACCCTCACCGCAGGGCCAGGAGGCATCGGGCGAGAGGGGTTGCGGGCGGTCTTTCCACGAGGGATGGACTAACATCCGTGTTTTGGTGGACCAATCGACGCCTCGCACGATGGCATCGGTGGCGGCCGTGGTGGGCAATGGTTCGGTGCGCTCATAGCGCGGGCGCACCGTGGGAGACCACTTGAGATCAGGCACCGCCACGTCAGGGGCGAGCCAGGTGAACACCCTGCGCCACACCACTGGCCAGGCATCGTTAGGAGCGTATCGCCCCGTGACAAACTGGCTGAGCTTGGTGGCCGCCACCAGGATATCACCGCGCGGGTGCTCGAAAAGCAAGGGCTGCACATCGGTGGCAGGCAGTCCGAACACGGCGGTATCATAACCGGCCACGCGCGCCAGGACGAGATACGGCGCCTTGGCCTCCATCGGCACAAAATGACAACCATGAATCACCAAAAGGCGCATCGGGGCGAGCGCCGGTCCAAATGCGTTAGATGCCACGACCGCGCGCTCCAGCTTCACCTTGCGAGGTGCATCGATTTTCATGTCCGGCAATGCCGCCGGATACTCGACATAAACGCGGAGGTGTTTGCGCGCGGCCTGTGCGAAAACCTCCGGCGCGACCGCCGTGGTTTGCTGCGGATAGCCCTCGGCTAACAGGAGCACGCCGTCACCCTCGCCGGCAGCGGCGACGGCGGCCTCCGGGGTATCGCAGCGCTTGAGCACCACCCCATTGTCCGATGCGACGCGGAACAAATCATTGTCCGCCGCACAGGAAAAGACGAGAGAACCCGCAGCCCGCGCGGGGAGACTGGACCACACTGCGGTGGCCGCGAGGAGGATGGCCGCGAAGCGACGTGAGGGATGGTCTTTCATATACTGATAGAGATCTATGGGTTCACGAGGATTTCATCCATCATCATGTGATCTGGCACTCCGGGATATTCATGCCAGGCTGGAAGCACGCCGTTATTTTTGCAGAACACCTTGACATAGCGGCCGCTGCCTTTGGTGGCCACGGTAATTTCCTTCATGGTCAGGCCACGGCTGGC
>CAIYYV010000036.1 GCA_903930425.1 Akkermansiaceae bacterium
ACACGGGCGGACGGGGAACCTTTGGGAAGACGCATTCAAAAGCGTGATCGTGGAGGATGGCTATGCGGCGAAAACGATTGCGGCCTACATCGATTTGAATCCGGTGCGGGCAGGGATCGTCAAAGATCCGGCAGATTACCGGTGGAGCAGTTATGGGGAAGCGATCGGCGGTGGAGCGAGAGGGAACGGGAAAAAGGCGCGAGCCGGCTTAGTGCGGGCCCTGCGGGCGCATAAGGGCTGCGGCGCAGATGCCTCGCTCTGGGCGAACGATGTTTCGCGCGAATACCGAAAGCTGTTGCTTGCCGGGGCGGTCGAGAAGTTAGAAAAATCAGGGAAGTTGGGGAATGCGGAAAAGTTAGAGGCGCGGGAAGAACGGGATGGCGAGCTTTCGGTGGGGAAGATGCTGCGTTGTCGGGTGCGGTATTTCACGGATGGCGCGGTGATTGGCAGTCGGAGTTTCGTGAACGAAGCCTTTGTGGCCGCGCGGGAACGTTTTGGATCGCAACGGAAGGATGGTTCGCGGAAGCTGCGGGGCAGTGGCGCGGCTGCGGCAGGAATATTATGGAGTGTCCGAGATTTGAAGAAGGATATATGAAGAATCCGAACGGATAGGACCTCTATGTCTGTTATTGCAGGCTCGATGTCGAAATCTAACAAATATACACAGGCATTTCGTGCAGGTCAATATCATAGATCATTGTCCTGCGATGTACGAATATGCGTGTGCTAATATGTTCTAATATATCCTACAATACCTAACAGAAGTCTTAAGGTGCTACGATGACTCTACCCTTGCCGTCGATCCATTTTTCGGTGGCGGAGGTGTAGGAGCCACCGGGTTTCTTGATTTTATTCACCATGAGCGTTTTGACGGTCAGCACGCCGCTTTTGCCATCGGTGCTATCGGTTTTGACCGTGGTGTTAGGAGCCATAACCAGGGCGGCGACCGTTTCCGTGCAGCCGTTGAGGCTGAGGTAAGCGGCACCGCTGTTACCGGCATTGAGCAGAGTGATGGTGGCCGTATTGATAATCTGGTTGCTGTTAATCCAATGGAGGCAGTCGTTGAATCCTTGACCGCCCACAAGCACATCGCCGCTGATGGCGTCGACCCCATCGGGTTTTTCTAACTGAACACGACCTTTCCGGGCGACAAACTTGCCGGTAGTTGTGTTAGGCTTTGTGCCGGCCAGCCGTAATGGGGCGTCCTTAAAGCCGGTGCGCGACGGGCCCATGAGCAGCACGACGTCACCGGTGCCGGAAATGGATCCCAAATAACAGAGAGGATTGCCATCGCCACTGTCGAAGGTGATTGAATGGCCATTGGTGACCAGATCGATATCGCAGGTTCCGACGCCGACGACAAACGCGGTATCCGCGAGCATATTGCCGATGTTGCCGATGCCGATCTGGGTGTTCGGGCCGCTATAGCTTCCCTTGATGTCGATTCGAGGATCGACGGTGACGGTGCCGGCACCCTCCAACCATGATTGCGGGGCCTTGTGGGTGCCAGTGGTGATTTTCCTGTCATCGACGATCAATTGTTTGACCGACAGGGTTCCTCGGGGTCCGGTGCGGATTTTTGCCTTGCCCTCGACACGCACATTGGCGAGTTCGGTTTTTTGATCGGCGAGGTCGAGAAAACACGGTTGAGCCTTTCCATTGAGTGTCACAGAGGCAGATGGAGATATCTGACCCGCGGAGGATAGGACGACGGTGTCGCCGGCGTTGGCGGCGGAGGCACCCCCGATGAACAGATCGCCGGGAATGGAGATCACACCGGGAGGCTTGCTGAGTTTCAATACTCCACGTGTGAGGATTGTGGGCCCCTTGTAAGAACTCATTGAGTTTCCGGTGAGCGCCAGTGGTTGTTTGGAGGGTGCCTGCTCGTTGGTTGAGGCGCTATATGTGACCCCGCCAGAGCCGGTGATGAATCCGCTATACGTGGTGGGTTTGTCGCCCTGGGCACAGAATGTCAGACCGAACTCGCCTATTCTGACGGGGATCCCGCAATTGCCGGTGGCCGGGCCGAAGGTGGTCGCCGCAGTCAGCACGGCGATGTTGTTAGAGCCGATGGTGGTGTTGGCATTTTCGATCATGCCTGCGGCATTGGAGAATTTCACATTGCCGACCACGACGAAGCCGCTTCCGGAAATCCATGGTTCGGCTGAGGTATAAACGCCACTGGGCAGGGTCTTGCCATTCAATGTGAGAGTGCCGACTGTGAGGACGCCGCCGGATTTCGCGTTGTCGGTGGCGATTTTCGTATGAGGAGCCATCCTGAGGCTGGCAAATTTTTCACTGCAACCGTTGAGGTTGAGGGAAGCGCCGCCCTTGGGAGAATCCAGCAATTCGACGGTGGCCGCGTCATTGAGTTGATGATCATTGATCCAATAGAGGCAATCATTGTCGCCTTGACCACCGACGATGATATTGCCGCCTGCTGCATCGACTCCCGGGTCCTTGGAAAGGGAGAGGCGGCCGCACTTGACCTGCCAGGTGCCTGCCATTGTGTTAGATAATTTACCACCCAAAACGAATGCCGAATCGCGGAAACCGCCATCGGCACCGCCTTGGAAGACTTGCACGATTCCATTTCCGGAAATGGGGCCGTTATAGCCGCCGGCATTGCCGCCGCCGCTGTTGAAAGTCAGGGTGAAGCCTTTATTGATGACTGGATTCAGGCAGGTGGCATTGGCCCCGAGGAAAGTGGTGTCGCCTTTAAGCACGCCCACATTGCCTGTGCCTAGTGATTTGGTGAGGTTGGCGACCGTGCCGCTCATTTCAACGATCAATTGGGTTTTGATTTCCCGGACGGTCATCGGGTCGGGTTGGGGAGCCGGGCACAGCAGGCGCACAGCCTTAACAGTGTTAGAAGTGAGAACGGCCTTGGCGGAACCTTTTTCCAGCTTGGCAAGCGTGGTATACTTGTTGCCGTCGGCCGAGACTTGGAGTTCAGAGCCGTCCATCAAGCCTTTTCCGTTGATTCCTGTGAGCACCTCGATGGCATACACGAGCGTTGGCGTGGTGAGTTCGACGGTGAGGTGATCGCCTGTTTTGGGAGCTGCGGCGGACTGATAGAATGTGTTGTCCTTCCCATCGAAGGCGAGCACAGGTAGCAGGAGGTCACGGGTGCCGGCAGAGGCGGTGAACGTCGCGTCGACCACGGGTTTTGCCGGCAGTCCGATGAGTTTGCCGACGGCCGCATCCTGCGCTTGGAAGCGCGCCGCGAAGCCTGATTCAGTGACGGTATTATCGGGACCCCAGGTGCGTTCCTGGCGGGCGGCGACATTGCGGACCATGCCGGTGAGCACTTCGACCGACTGTTCCCATGCGACCAAGGTGGAACCGATGACGGGGTCGCCTTTTTTGAGTTTGCTGCCGTTGCAGACATACATACTCCACTGGTCCCATGGCACGCCGAGGTTCCATGGACAGGTAATGGTGGCATAACCCTCGGCGATGAGTTTGCTCGCCATGTTGCTATTGCTATCCCAAGTCATGATGATGATATCCTTGGCCGCCGTGTTGGCCATGCCTTCCCACTTGATCGTTTGCTTGCCGTGTTTTTTGACGATATCGTTGACTCGGGCGATGAAATAATTGGCCAATTCGCCGTCATTTTTAAGGCCTTGTTTTGTCATAAAATCCTTGTAACTCGGGGCGAGAGAGACCCGGCCCATGGTGACTTCGTCGCTGCCGATATGGAAGTATGGGGAGGATTTGAAGACGTCGCACATTTCGCCGATAATCGTATCGAGCGCGGGGTAGATCGATTCACTGGCCATGTTCATGCAACCGAGTCCGACAGGTTGTTGGGTGTCCGGGTTGATGGCGTCGAAAATTTCGGGAAGCGATCGGAGGGCGGCACCGCTATGTCCTGGGACTTCCAATTCGGGGACGATGGCGATTCCGCGGGCGTCGGCGAAGGCGACGAGGTTTTTGAGAGCCTCGAGTGGATACACTTTTGGGGCGAGGCCGCCATGGGTTCCCTGGTTTTTTGAGCCGAGTTGTGAATATTTCGAGGATGGAAAGCACCACCCCTGATCATCTGTTAGATGCAAGTGCAGGTAGCGCACTTTATACATACGGCAGGTTTCTATCATTTTTTCCAGCCATTCGATCGGTTGTTCCTGACGGCCGCAATCGACCATCATGGCGCAATAATCCGCATGGGGCCAATCCTTGATGGTGAGTTTTGGAAGCGTCACCTGGCCACTTGTCTGGCGCAGGGCTTGGAGCAAAGTGGCCGAGCCTTCGGCGACGGCTCGGTAATCGAAGCCCTCGACGACGGCTTGTTCGCCGATGATGAGGGTGTGGGCACCATCGGTGGTTCGAACGAGTTGTGGCGGGCGGGCGACGAGAATGGGCTCACCGGCCTTGAGTTCCTTATTGAGTTTGAGGACGATATCGCCTGGACGGGGTTTGTCGTTGGAAACCGCGAGTTTAAGACTTGTTAGAATTTGAATTTCATTGGCGAGAATATCGGCCAATGCCTTGAGGCTATTGTCTGCAGCGACGACACGGCTGGCAGGTGTGAGTTTCAAGTATCCTTGTTGCACCTCAATCGTTTTCGGCCACGGGACGAGGTTGAGGCCGGGATAGGTATCAGCCGGGTCGCCGGCGGCGAGGGCGGAAGTGGCCAAGGATAAGAGCCATGCATACGGGAGCAAGCGATGGAGGAGTTTTTTCATGGGGTTATATTGTGGATGAGTTTGTGGATTGATTTATGGTATATGTTGCTTTCTCTAACGGTCGGGCACGGGCAGTCGGCGGACATGACGAGGGTGTGGCGCATGATGGACCAGGCGTTGGATGTTAGGCCATCTCATTTTTTACTCAGGGCGCTGAAAATGCCATCGCCTATCAGGTTGGCGAGCAGGGTGTTTCCGGTGGCGCTCGGGTGGACGCCGTCGTAGGTGAGGATGCCTGCGGGCTTGTTGTAGAGCGTGCCGTCGATGCGCAGTTTGGCATTGTGGTTTTGCAAGTAGGCGATGTAGGCTTTACGCAGGTCCACTAGGGTGGTGCCGGTGTCCTTGGCCACCTTGCGGGCGATTTCGGAGAAGATCTCGATTTTGGCATCGTTGCCGTTCTTGCCGTCTGGCAGTTCGCCCTTGACGGATACTGTTGTGAGAACCAGGGGGATCTTCCGGGTCTTGGTCAATGCGACGATTTCGCGCAGGGACTTTTCGTAATCTTCCGCCGGGCCCTTGCCGAACCAGATGTCGTTGATGCCGATGAACACGACGGCGAGATCGACCTTATCGGCGACGAGCACCTCGGCAATGGATTTCTGCGGGGTATTGCCGGGATAACCGCCGCCTTGTGATCCTTTGATGAGGCCCGCCACGTCGGCACCGTTGATGCCGCGATTGACCAGCTTGATGGTCTTGCCCTTGGTGCCTTCGCCATTCTTGATCGCCTGATCGATCATGCCAACATAGCTATTCTGCCAGGTGATCGAGTCGCCGAAAAAGGCGATGGTCAAACCGTCCTTGAGCGGGCTTTTATTACCGGTGAGTTGAGCCAGGCCGGGCACTTCATATACTTTGGCGCGCTGCTTTGCCGCTGCGGGCGAAACATCAAAGGGCGGATTGATGGCCTTGATCGGATCGGCGGGGATCAATTGCCCGTTAGATCCGATTTTGGCGGTGTAGAGCATGCCAGTCGGATCATCAAAGCCGACACGGGCGAGTTGTTCGGGGGTCAGGCCCTTGGCGTTCTTGCCGAAGCTCAGTTTGTCCTTGCCGGGCTTGAAGCCGCTGATGGTGACTGTCTTGGTGAGATCCCACTTGCAGGCGCTGCTGTCGCCCACGGTGAGCGAGGCGGGTTCGGCGCCCATATCGATCAAGGCGTGGGCATTCACGGTGAGCGTGGCGATGGTTTCGTCGTGGCCGTTGAGGTTGATTCCGCTGATTTCGGGCCCGCCCAAGGTGACATGCGCCGCGTCGTTAATTTGATTGGACTTCACTAGGCGAACCATCGCCTTGCCCTTGGTGCCGATCAACAAGTCGCCGGGGATGGCGTCCAGGCCGGCCGGTTTGTCCAGATCCAGCACGCCATTGAGCAGCGTGAAGGGCCCCTTGAAGGTGTTGGGCTTGTCACCTGATAAAACCGAGGGACAAAGTTGCGGCACGCCGCCGCCGCTCCACGCGACCGTGCCGGTGCCGGTGATCGCGCCGCCGAGAATCCTGCGGTTGCCCCCGCCGGTGTCGCAAAAAAACGCGTGGCCGTTGAGGTCGATGTCCCCCGCCCCGCCGCCCCACTTGTAGTCAAACGTGGCGTCGCCAACCAGTTTGTAGCTGGCGTCTGTTACATAGGTTGTATCGGCACCGCTAACGTCAATTGCGCTGGCCATGCCCGTCGCGGCCAGCAGGCTGATTGTCGTTAGAAAGGCTGTTTGATGCGTGGGTTTGATTGCTTTCATTGCGTTTATTTAATTAGATCATGGGTGACATCTTTTTCAATGACGAGGACTCCGCTTCTTCGGAAGAAGCGGAAAATCCTGCTTCATTCACGGAGAGACGATGATCCTCCCCTTGCCGTCGATCCATTTTTCGGTGGCGGAGGTATAGGATCCGGCGGGTTTCTTGACGTTGTTCACGTTCAGCGACTTGACGGTAAGCACGCCGTTTTTTCCATCGGAGCTATCGGTTTTGACGGTAGTGTTAGGAGCCATGATGAGTGCGGCCACGGATTCGGTGCAGCCGTTGAGGCTGAGGTAGGCGGCACCGCTATTGCCGGCATTGAGCAGGGTGATGGTGGCGGTGTCCTTGATCTGATTGTTGTGAATCCAATGCAGGGAGTCGTTGAACGCCTGACCGCCGACGAGCACATCGCCACTGATGGCGTCGACGCCATCGGGTTTTTCCAACTGGACGCGGCCCATTTTTGCGATGAATTTTCCGGTAGTGGTATTGGGTTGATCGCCGGCCAGGCACAGTGGGGAATCCTTGAGATGACTCGAGGCGGGGGCCATGAGCAGCACCACATCGCCCGAGCCTGAGATCGATCCAGAGTAGCGCAGCGCGTTGCCACCACCGCTGTCGAGGGTGATAGTATGGCCGTTAGTGGTCAGGTTGATATCGCAAGATCCGGTCAGCCAGCCGAACTTCGTATGGCCGGTCATGTTCCCTGTGTTGCCCACTCCGATTTCCTTGTTAGGCATGACATATTCACCCTTGATGTCGATGCGCGGATCGATTGTCACGGTGCCGTTGCCTTCCAGCCACGGTTGCGGTGACTTATGGGTGCCCGCAGTGAGTTTTTTTCCATCCACGATGAGTTGTTGGACGACGAGTTGGCCGCCGGATCCAGTTAGAATTTTCGCCTGACCGTCGATTCGCACGATGGCGAGAGACGTTTTGTGGCCTGCGAGGTCGAGGGAGCACGGCTGTGTCTTGCCATTGAGCGTGACAGTGGCGGTGGAAGCGAATTGCCCGTCGGTTCCTAACAGCACAGTATCGCCGGCTGAGCCGCCCACAACCAGGTTGCCGGGGATGGCGGTCACGGACGCAGGCTTATTCAGTTTGAGCACGCCCGATGCGAGAGTGGTGGTGCCGGTGTAGGAATTCGGCGATCTGCCAGCGAACTCGACGGGTTGTTTGGCGCTCGCGTTGATGGTGATCCTTCCGTTGCCCATGATGAATCCATCGTAGCGGATCGGTTGACCGCCTGTGGTCTGGAAAGTCAGGCTGAAATTTCCGGTGCGGACCGGGATGGTGCAGTTGCCAGTGGCCGGGCCGAAAGTGGTATCCGCGGTGAGCACGGCGATGTGATTCAAGCCGATCGAGGCATTGGGATTATCGATCAAACCGTTGGCATTGACAGACTGTACATCGCCGACGACTACGAACCCGCAGCCAGTGATCCACGATTCCGCCGAAGTATAGATGCCGGTGGCGAGTGATTTGCCGTTGAGCGACAACGTGTTGACTGTTAGAGAGCCGCCGATCTTGGCATCGTCGGTGACGATTCGGGTGTGGGCCGTCATTTTAAGGCTGGCGAATTTATCGTTGCAGCCATTGAGCACGAGAGACGCGCTGCCGTTGGGTGAACCGAGCAGTTCGACGGTGGACACGTCATTGAGTTGGTCATTAGAAGCCCAATAGAGCGAGGCATGGTTCTCCTGGCCACCGACGGCGATTCTGCCAGATGCGGCATCGACTCCGGGATCCTTGGCGAGTGTCAATCGGCCGCGTTTGACGAGCCAGGAGCCCTTCATGGTGTTAGGCTCTTTCCCGCCAAGTGCCATGACCGAGTTTCGGGATTTCCCCTCGGCGTCGCCCTGGATCATTTCCACTGTGCCAGCACCGGAAATCGGGCCGTTGTAGGCGCTCTCTTTGCCGTTGACATTCCCGAATGTGAGAGTGAATCCGTTAGTGATCACTGGGTTGATGCAGGCTGCGCCGGGCGTTTGGAAGGTGGTATCGCCTTTGAGTCTGCAGACACTGCCCTGAGGCAGTACTTTTTCCGGATTTTCGACCACGCCGCCGACTTCGGTCATCAACTGGAGGTTGATTTCACGCACGACCATGGGGTCGCTTTGTGGTGATACGCAGTTCAGGCGAATGGCCTTCACTGTATTCGATACGAGGGTGGCCATGGTCGTGCCTTTGGTCAGTTTGGCGAGTGGCACATACTGGTTTCCGTCGGCCGATACTTGGAGTTCTGCGCCGTCCATCAAGCCCTTCCCGTTGATTCCTGTGAGGACGTCGATGGCATGGACGAGCGCGGGTTTAGCGAGCACAATCGTGAAGGAATCGCCGGCCTTTGGGGGCGTAGCGGATTGATAGAAAGTGGTGTCCTTGCCGTCGAAAGCGAACACGGGTTCGAGCAGATCGCGAGTGCCGGCGGTGGGCGTGAAGGCGGCGTCCATGACGGGTTTCGGGGGCAGGCCGATGAGTTTTCCGACGGCGGCGTCCTGTGTCTGATAGCGGACGGAGAAGCCCGCTTCCGTGGCGGTGTTATCGGGGCCCCATGTGCGTTCTTGGCGACCTGCGACGGTGCGGGCTTTGGCGGTATTGATTTCGGCGGACGCCTCCCAGGCGACGAGGATGGCACCGATGACCGATTCTCCCTTTTTGAGTTTACTGGTATTGCACTCATACATGCTCCACTGATTCCACGGAAGTTCGAGGTCCCAAGGGCAGGTGATGGTGGTGAATCCTTGGTCGATATAATGGCGGGCCATATTGCTACGGCCGATCCAAGTCATGAGGATGATGTCCTTGGCAGCGGAGTTGGCGAGACCTTCCCACTTGATGGTTTGTTTGCCGTGTTTTTTAACAATCTCATTGACTCTAGCGACAAAATAGTTAGCCAGATCACCATCGTTTTTGAGCTTGTGCTTTTCCAAGAACGCCTTGTAACCGGCGTGCAGCGGGACGCGACCGATAGAGGCTTCGTCGGTGCCGATATGGAAGTAGGGAGACGACTTGAAGACGGCGCACATTTCGCCGATGATGGTATCGAGGGCCGGATAGAGGTTCTCGCTGGCGATGTTCATGCAGCCAAGGCCGACGGGTTGTCGGGTTTCCGGGTTGATGGCATCAAAAATCTCCGGCAGGCAATTGAGGGCGGCTCCGCTATGGCCCGGCATTTCCAACTCGGGCACGATGGCGATTCCGCGCGCATCCGCATAGGCGACCAAGTCCTTGAGTTCTTCGAGCGAGTAGCGCGTCGGGCCCTGAGACTTGGCACCTAGCTGGGGATACTTCGTGGAAGGAAAGCACCACCCCTGATCATCTGTTAGGTGCAACTGCAGGTAGCGGACTTTATAGATGCGGCAAGTCTCGACCATTTTTTTCAGGCTTTCGATGGGTTGGGCCTGGCGGCCGCAATCGATCATGAGGGCGCAGAAATCGGCGTGAGGCCAATCCTTGATGGCGAGTTTTGGAAGAGCGGCCTCGCCCCCGGCCTGGCGGATAGCCTGCAAGAGGGTTGAGGAACCTTCGGCGACTGCGCGGTAATCGAAGCCCTCGATGACGGCTTGATCGCCGATGGTGAGGGTGTGGGCGCCGTCGGTCGTGCGGACCAACTGAGGAGGCCGCGCGACGAGGATAGGTTCGTCGGCCTTGAGTGCCTTGTTGAGTTTGAGGACGAGATCGCCGGTGCGTGGCGGACCACTCACCACTGCGGGCATGATGCCTGTGAGCAGGCGGATTTCATTTGAGAGGATATCGGCGAGCGGCTTGAGGGAAGGATCGCCGGAGACGATACGGGTCGCGTCATTGAGTTTCATGCATCCCGGTTTCACGGTGAGGCTTTTGGGCCAGGGGATGAGATTCAGGCCCGGATGGGAGTCGGCGGGGTCGATGGCACCCGGAGTCGCGGTGGTGATTTGTCCACCATTGAAGGGCGTGTCGCGTTCATAAACCGCGAGCGGAGCGGCAGTGGAGAGGGGCGATGCCATCAGGCTGATGAGAACGATGCCGAGGAGTGAACCGAGCGCGCGTCTCGGAACAAGGGAAATCAGGAATGAAAGAAACATTCCGCATCTACTTCCAGCCCCCCGCGATTCTGTCAAAAAAAACCGGCGCGCAGTTTTGAGGCAATTTGATTCCACATCAGGAGGACTCGATCCGGATCCCTGCCTGAGAATCGACGGATTGTGGACCTCTGAGAGGCTGATCCAGCGAAACGCCTCCAGCACGACTTTTCCGGTAATGGGACCGGTTCATAGCAGAAACCGCGTAACGAATGAACCGATCAAGGTCGGAAAGAGTGGAAGTATATGTGGAGAATCATGATATGCGTGATGCGCGGCCCCGGCGCTTTCAGTCAGTGTATTGAGCGCATTTCATTTTTTGATCAATGACGGGGTCCCGCCAAGGATTTCAGTCGAGTCAGGCGCGGATTGAGGCTTTGATGGTGGCGCATTCCTGGCCGATTCCGAGGCCATGCGGGCGGATGGAATAAGCGCCTACGGCTGCCGGGACGATGAAGGTTTCGGCATAATGGACGACAAACGGTTCGAACGCGCCGGAGGGGCTTTCGACAATGATTTCCTCGCCGGCCACTAGATGGATAACCTGGACACCGCCGTCAGTGTGGTGGGGCACGGTTTGAGTGAACCAATGTCGGCGGGTCTCGATGAACTCGAGTTCATGCAGGCCTGTGCGTTCCTCGCGCCAGCCATCGCCAGTTGCGAGTGTTTCGATGCGATTGACGAGGTTGTGACCGACCCAGTCTGCACTACGGTTCCAGTTGATGTTCGCGGCGCCGTGTTCGAGGTGGATGGGGCGGGCGACTCCATCGAGTCCGAGTCGATCCCAATCCCACATTTTGAATGTGAAGATATAGGGTGTAGCACTGATTTCCAACACCATACTTCCGGCACCTGAACAATGCACCGTTCCGGCAGGAATCAAAAAGTGGTCGTG
>CAIYYV010000037.1 GCA_903930425.1 Akkermansiaceae bacterium
ACCGCCCGTGCGTTTTTGATGCCGGTTGAACCACTGGGTGAAGCGTTGCATGAACCCCTTCATGAACTCGCTCAAACTGTGCATCCGGTAGGTGAACCGCTCGTGAATCGCGTCCACCATGCTCGTTGCTGCCAAGCCGTCCGCAACTTTCCGCCGCGCGTCCCGTAATTCCGCAGCCACTTCCTCGACAAACACCGCCGGATAAATCGCTCCCAATCGTTTCAGCAACGCCTCATCCGAGATCCCACCCACCGGCGCTGGCGGAACCTCCAGCAAAAGGTGAATATGATTGCACATGAAGCAATACGCGAGCACCCGACACCCGGAAAATGCCTCATACCACCGCATCATCGAGCGCAGCATTTCCTTCTCCTCCCGCCCAAACGCAAGCCGCCGCTCCACCACCCGACTCAGGCAATGATACATCACCGGCTTGACCTCCGAATCCTTCCATGGCGCGAGCAATCGTCTGTGGGGCATGACCCAAACTAGCCCAAAAACCACCCCGCGCAAGAACTTTCTTCCATTAAAGGAGTTTCCTTTAATTGGCAGAAGCAACAGAAGCAGTGGCAGTGGTAGGAGGCTGCAGGAGGCGGTATTCTCAGGTTTTTCTCAAGAAAGTGATCGCGCGCAGGATGGTGTCGAGCGTGGTATCGAGATGTGTGCCGAGATCCTCGGCAAGGAACCGAAGGACGAGGCACCCGTTTTGCTGGAGTAGGGCGTCTTTGCGACGATCGCGGCGATACGCGGCGGAATTGGCGAGGTGTTGAGGGCCATCAATTTCGATGGCTAGTTTGAAATCGGGACAAAACAGGTCGACCTCCATCTCGCTCCAACAGTCAAATGGGATGGGAAGTTTGGAGTTTAATTGAAACAGTCCTGAAGTTTCGGTTAACGATTCAAGGCGCTGGAAGAGAAAAGACTCCGAAGCGCTACGGGCGCGTTCAAGGCCGACTGGATGGGAAGGATGGGAAGGATCGGATGGATCGGGAGTGGAGCAAGTGATTGAGGCGAAGTGCTGGGCGAGCGAGGTGCTGACGCCATCGCTGACAAGGCGGCGCAGAGTGGAGGCATATTGATGTTTCCATAGCGGATCGATGGGCAAGGGGACATTGGTTGGCCAGCCGGGCAAGGCGCTGGCAGGTAAGAGAACGGTGTAGCCGATGGCCTCATAAGCGACGCGGCGTTTATCAAACATCCGTGACAAGATCGGGATGTCGAAATCGACGTAATCGTGAATCCAAACTTCGTATTTTCCGTCGTGCAGGCGGTGTAGCCGACCGGCGTATTGGGCGATAATCCCACGCCAAGCGACGGGCATGGTGAGAAACAAGGTGTCTAACCGAGAGTCGTCGAAACCCTCGCCAATCCATTTTCCGGTGGCGATGACGACTCTCGATTCGTTTTCCGGAATGATGGCAAGTCGAGCGAGAGATTCGCGCAGAGCCTTTTGTCCCATGCGACCCTGAAGCATAATCATATGAGCGGTGTGTGGCCGGATTAAGTTTGCCAAAGTGAAAACATGCTCGGTCCGCTCGGTGAGGACGAGTGGGGACCGTCCGTCATTCAAGGCCGCGATCACATCGTCGCGGATTTGGGAATTGCGCGGGTCTGCGCGGATGAGTTCGGCCGACAAGTTTTGATATTCGATTCGGGAATCGGGATTGGGTTCGATCTGCGAACGGAAGCCTGTGGGATGGACTATGACATGATGAGAGAACGGCCGTG
>CAIYYV010000038.1 GCA_903930425.1 Akkermansiaceae bacterium
AGGTTTGTGAACTCAATGAGGACGCAGAAATCGCGGGGCGTTTTGAGTGAACATCGGATTAAGTTGCTGGAACAAACTGGTTTCAAATGGAATGCCCAGATTACGCAGAACGAGGAAATGTGGGAAGAACGCTGTAGACAGCTCTTGGACTACAAAGATCGATACGGGCATTGCAATGGTCCCACTCAGTGGAAAGAAAATCCACAACTTGGACGTTGGGCGCTCTATCAACGTCAAATGAAGAGAAGTGGCAAGATTCATCCACAGCTTGAGGAAAAGTTAAATGCCTTGGGATTTGATTGGGGATTCAAGATCAACCTGGATTCTCGAAGACTTCATGATACGTGGTCAATTAGATACGATGAACTTTTGGAGTTCAGATCATTAAACAATCATTGCAATGTTCCTGCGAGGTGGTCTGAGAATCCTGAACTTGGAGGATGGGTGATTCGCCAGCGCCGGCTCAAGAAATCCAGTCAGATACTTCTTGAACGTGAGAAATTGCTCAATGAAATCGGTTTTACGTGGCAATTAGTTGATCGCAGCGAAGGCCCTTCAGGGTCTGAGAGAATTTCGAGTCTTGAATCGTCTGAAAGATTAGCCACTTCATGGAAAAGGATGTTTGATGAGTTGGTTTGCTATCGGGAAGCACATGGGAACTTCGACGTTCCGGTGAAGTGGGAAGCAAATCCCCAATTGGGCATGTGGACGGCAGCTCAACGATCATTAGGCAAATCGGGGAGGCTCCGTCCTGACCGAAAACAGATGCTAGACGGTATTGATTTCGACTGGCGCACTGAATGCCGCAAAGAGGATTGGGCGATACGGCTTGAACAACTTAGAGAATACAAAGAGCGATTAGGTGATTGCAACGTCCCGGTGAGGTGGCCTGAGAACAAGCAACTTGGAATGTGGGTTGCGGCTCAACGCACAATGCGTAAATCGGGAAAGCTTCAGCAGAATAGAGAAAAGTTACTTTCTGAAATCGGATTTGAATGGCGTGTTGACAGTCATAATGAGGAATGGGTATCTCGGCTGGATCAACTGAAGGCCTACCGTGAGCGGTTCGGCAATTGTCGAGTGCCGATGAAGTGGGCGGAGAATCCGCAACTCGGAGCATGGGTAACAAACCAGAGGTATCGTCTCAATAACGGAACACTTTCGCCCGAAAGGGCACGACTACTGAATGAAATCGGCTTGTGAATTTGGGTGGGCGGAGCTTGGGAAGCGTTCGGGGAAGTTTGCACGGCCCTTGCACCGGAGTCCGGCATTGCGTGAGGTTTTCAAACAGGGCGCGACGTTGGCTTCTGTAGATGGCGGACGTTTGCGTCCTGCGCACTTGCTGGTGGCCTTGGTCGAGCAATGGGAGCCGATGGTTTCCTCGGCGGTGGCAAAGCTCGGGCTGGATCCGGAGGTGCTGTTGCGCGGCTTGAGTGGGCGCTTGATCGAAGGATTTGAGGTTGCTAGGCAGGATGAAGGGGGACGTCCTGTGGCGATGGAGAAGAAGGAAAAGAAGGATTCCGCATTGCGACGCTTTGGCCGGGATTTGACGGAGTTGGCGGCGAAGGGATGCTTGCCACCCTTGATTGGCCGTCGCGAGGAGATGCTCAAGATCACCCGGATCCTGCTGCAGAGCCGTAAGAACAATCTGATTTTGATCGGCGAGCCGGGTGTGGGTAAGACCGGGATTGTCGAAGGCTTCGCGCAGTTACTGGCGGAGGGGAAATTGCCGGAGGCCTTAGGGAAGCCGGCGGTGATTGAGATTTCGCTGACCTCGATGGTGGCTGGGACTAGATACCGGGGAGAATTCGAGGAGCGCCTCGAAGCGGTGGTGCGTGAGGCGTCCTGTGAGCCCAAGCCCATTCTTTTCATTGATGAGATTCACCTGTTGTTAGGTGCCGGGCAGGCAGGCGGGAGCATGGACGCGGCGAACATTCTCAAGCCCGCGCTGGCCCGTGGCGCAATCCGGGTGATCGGAGCAACCACGATCCGAGAATACCGCCAGAGCATCGAAAAGGACGGTGCGCTGGAGCGGCGGTTCCAGGCAGTCAAGATCGAGGAACCGAGCGCCGAGGAAGCCGTGGCCATTCTGCTGGCGCTACGGCCGAGGTTGGAAGCGCATCACGGGGTGGCACTCGACGAAGCGGCTCTCCGGGCGGCAGTGGAATGGTCGATCTGCTATTTGCCGGATTTCCGATTACCCGACAAGGCGCTGGATCTAGTGGACCAAGCGTGCGCGGCGGCGAGGTTTCAAACGCTAACGCCCGGCAAACAGGCAGCGTCGTCAGGGATTGGGCGTGATGAGATTGCCCAAGCGGTGGCAGCACGCTGCGGCATCCCTGTAGGCACACTCACCGCCGACGAAGGGGTGCGACTGATGGCGCTCGAAGAGGATCTATCAAAGCGGGTAAAAGGACAGTCGGAAGCTATTTTCGCTGTTGCGGAAGCCGTGCGGTTGGCGCGGGCTGGATTGAAGAAACCCGGGCGACCGATGGGTGTGTTTTTATTCGTCGGGCCGAGCGGCACCGGCAAGACCGAGCTTGCCAAGGCGCTGGCCGAGTCCCTGTTTCACGACGAGCGGCGTTTGATCCGATTCGATATGTCCGAGTTCATGGAAGAACACAGTGTGGCGAAGTTGATTGGCTCGCCGCCGGGATACGTCGGTTATGACGAAGGCGGCCAGCTCACCGACGCCATCCGAACACATCCCTACAGCGTGGTGCTGTTCGACGAAATTGAAAAAGCGCACCAGCGCGTGTTAGATTTGTTTCTCCAAATCTTCGACGAAGGCACCCTTACGGATGCACAGGGCCGCAAGTGCGACTTCCGGGAGGCCGTGATCATACTGACGAGCAACCTGGGTGCCAGTGGCGGCCCGGTAAAGCCCTTCATCGGATTCGCGTCGGGCGATGAACCGGAGGTTTCCCCGAACGAGGCCATCGTGCAAGGGGCACAGGAAGCCATTCGCCGCCACCTGCGGCCTGAGTTGGTGAACCGTCTGACAAAGATCGTGCATTTTAAGCCATTGACTGTGGCGACGGTGAGGGAGGTCCTCCAAAAATTGTTAGCTGCCTTCAACGAACGCTTAGTGGATCGCGGCGTAACGGTGGAACTGGACGAGAGCGCCAAGGAATTGATGTTGCGCGAGGGTTTCAGCGCGGAATACGGGGCGAGAAATCTGGAACGTGTAATGGATCGATTGCTAGGCACATTGATCGCCGAAGCCCTGCTGAGCGGGAAAATCACTGCGGGCCAGACAGTTCGACTCGATGCGAAGGATGGACAGATTCAGTTTCGCTAGTGCTCCACACCTTGAATTCATACCATAGTGAAGAGCGCCTATGGTAGCACCGCATCAAGCGCTTCTTGGACGAGATTTATCTGATTGACCCATGCTTGGGTCGGCACGATCAGATGTGGTGTGCCAACATCACCTACGTGCCGATGGAAAGCACGCGAAGTTTGGAATTGGCGGCCACTGCGGGGGCGCGGGTCTGCGAGCGGACGCCGGTGGCGAGGCCGAGACCGGCAGCCCCCGTGGCCCAGAGAAAACGACGACGGTCAATCAATGCAGGCATGAGCGACCTTTCACTCGACGAAAACTCACGATTTTACAAGGAAAACAAACGGCCGGATCCGCGCCCCGACCCCGAATGCCTGCGAATGCTTCGGTTGATTTGTAGTTCGAATGACTACAAGTGTGACGTGAAAAAACGCATTATTCGGTTGACGATTTCCCGAAAAACTCCGCAAATCATGCGACTTGCTGTCAATCGTTCCGTCTGTCCCGTGGGACATTCCCCGGTCTTGTCCTCCCTAACTGTTAGCCGCCATGAAATTTCAACCCATCCAATGTCTGCTTCGCTCCGCATTTCATGCGGTCTGCATCCTCAGTGGTCTCTGTTTTTCACTCCTCGTCGCGCCTGCATCCCACGCGGCCAGCCTCTCATGGGACGGCACCCTTTCCGGTGGGCCCAACGGGGGATCGGGGACTTGGAATGCCAATGCCACTCTCAATTGGTGGAATGGCTCGATCCGTTTGGTTTGGCCGAATTCCGGCACCGACAATGATGCTCTTTTTGGGGGTGTGGCGGGCACGGTGACCCTGAGCACCGTTACCGCTAACGATCTTACCTTCACCACGAACGGTTACACCTTGGCGGATGGCACGCTCATCCTCAATGGCAGCGCGCCCACCATCGCCACCAACGTGGGTGTCTCGGTCACGATCAGTTCGATTCTCGCGGGAAGTTCCGGCCTCACCAAGACCGGGGCGGGCACCCTCGTGCTCACCGGAACGAACAGTTATACCGGAACCACGACGATTTCACCCGGCGGCATGCTTTCGATCAGCAGTGACGCCAATCTCGGCGCCGTGCCTGAGACGGCATCCGCCTCCTCCATCGTGATCGATAATGGAATTTTTTCCACGAATGCCCTTGCGCCGTTCATCCTCAATGCAAGGCGCGGAATCGCGGTCGGCACATCCAGTGGCGGAGGATCGGGCACTTTCAATGTCACATCCAGCGAACTCGTCTATGACGGAATCATCACAAACAACGGACTCAGCGGAACCGGAAGCCTCGTAAAAACCGGCAGTGGCATCTTGACGCTTTCTGGCGCGAATACCTATTCGGGCAACACCCTCATCAGCGAGGGCACTCTCAAAATCGCCTCCTCCGGCGCGATTCCATCACTCTTGGGTAAGGGCGATGTAGTCACGGACAGCACCTTGGATCTGAACGGCTACAGCATCACCGTGAATGGCTTGTCTGGATCGAGTGCCGGAAGAATCATCACAAGCGTGGCCGGTGCCGTCACCCTGACCGCCGGAGGCAACAACAAGGGCGGCACTTACAATGGCCTCATCCAAAATGGCAGTGGAACCCTCGCGCTCACCAAAATCGGCACCGGCACCCTCATCCTCGGCGGCGCTAACACATTCACGGGCGGCGTCACCATCAATGGCGGCATCCTCCAACTCGCCAATGCCGGCGCTCTCAACAGCGCGGTTTCTAACAGCCTTGCCTTCGGGCCGTCAGCCGCCGTCGGAACCAAACTCCAACTGAACGGCAATAGCATCACCCTGAGCAGCCTGTCCACTCACGCCACACCGGGCACGGTCATCCTTGAGAACGGCAGCGCGTCCGCAGCGACCCTCACGATCAACCAAGCGGGCAACACCTCGTTTGCCGGGACCCTTCAAAACCAGGCTGGCGGCGGGGGTGGCGCGCTTTCACTCATCAAGACCGGGGTTGGCACCCTCACCCTTTCAGGGACCAACACTTATACCGGAAGCACCACGATTTCAGGCGGAACGCTCGCCCTCTCCGGCGGAACTGCCGTCGCGGATTCCGGCGCGGTCGTTCTTTCTAACACGGCGGGTGCCACCTTGATGCTCAATGCCAGCGAAACCATCGGCTCACTCACCGGCGGCGGGGCCACTGGCGGCTATGTCAACCTGCAAAGTTATGTATTGACGGTCGGCGGGGCAAATTCCGACACCTCCTATGTTGGCGTGCTTTCCGGCACCGGTTCGCTGGTGAAAACCGGCACCGGCACGCTGACGCTTGTGGCTTCTAACACCTATTCCGGCAATACGACCGTTTCCTCCGGCACCTTAAAATTCGGTGCCAACAATGTGTTTTCATACGGTGCTGGCCAGGGCGACATCACCGTCAATGGAACACTGGACCTCAATGGAAGAACCGTGAACAATGGCAGAATCAATGGGCTGAAAGGATCCGGAACCGTGACGAATAGCTCTGCCTCGGCCGCGTATCTCACCGTGGGCTACGGCGATGCCAGTAGCACATTCAGCGGCGCGCTTGTGAATGGCATTGGCACTCTGGCACTTGCCAAGACCGGTGCCGGCACCCTCACGCTTTCCGGAAGCAGCACTTATACCGGCACCACCACGATCACGCAGGGCACCCTCAGTGTGAGTAATCTCACGGCGGGCGGAAACCTCGGAAGTGGCACGAGCGCGGTGGTGCTTGGAGATTCCGCGAACGCGGGATTGTTCTCCTACACCGGCGCCAGCGCGGCATTCACCCGTGGTTTTACCGTGAACGCCGGCAGCGGTGCAATGGATGTCACCACCGCCGGTCAAACGCTCACCCTCAGCACGGGGAATGTCGCCACCAGCGGCGCATTCACCGTTGGCGGCGCGGGCAACACCGCGATCACCAGCAATGTCACCGGCACCGGCAGCCTCAATAAAAGCGGCGCAGGCACCCTCACCTTGTCAGGTTCTAACACCTATTCCGGTGTCACCAACATCAAAAATGGGATGATCGTGCTAGCGGTCAATGATACCGGCCTGAAATCCACCACCACGCTGACCTTGGGCGACGCTTCCGCCAACACCAACGGCGTCCTGAAACTCGATTCCTATACCCAGACACTCGCGGGCCTCGCGGTTGCCGGCAATGGAACGGGCAACCGCGTGATCGGCGGCAATGCGGTGCTCAGTTTACTCACGCTTAACCCTGCCGGCGTCGTCACTTTCGCGGGAATTCTCGGAGGCACCGGCACCAATGACAACAACCTCGCACTCATCAAATCCGGTGCGGGCACCTTGACGCTTTCCGGCACTAACACCTTTACTGGGGGATCCACCGTGACCGCCGGCACACTCTCTATCAGCCGCGACAACAACCTTGGAGGGACGAACGGCGGGGTCGTCTTGGATGGCGGGGCGCTCTCAGCCAATGGCAGTTTCACCTTGGGCAGCAGTCACAGCGTCCAACTCGGAAGTGGCAGTGGCACGCTGGATGTGACTACTGGCAACACGCTCACCTATGCCGGGGTGCTCGCCAACAACGGTGTCAGCATCGGCAGCCTGATCAAGACCAGTCCGGGCACCCTGATCCTTTCCGGTAACAACAGCTACGGCGGCACCACCACCATCAAGGACGGCACCCTGACCCTCGGTATCTCCAACGCCCTGCCCACCGGCACCAGCCTGACGCTGGGCGGATCCACCACCGGCGGCATCTTCAAACTCAATGGGAAAAACCAGGAATTGGCCGGGCTGGCTGCCTTTGGCGGTGGCACCAACCGCGTTGTCAATGGCAATCTAACAGCCTCAACCCTGACGCTCAACATTACCGGTGCGTCCGTCTATTCCGCTTATCTCGGAGGCACCGGCACCAACGAAAACAACTTCAGCGTGATCAAGTCCGGCCTTGGCACACTCACCCTTGCCGGCGCGAATACTTATGCGGGCAACACGACGGTTTCGGCAGGCACGCTGAAAATCGGATCCTCTGTCACCCTCCCGAGCGGTGCGGGCAAAGGCAATCTCGTGTTGAACGGAATTTTGGACCTCGGCACCTATGGCGTCACCATCAACGGACTGAGCGGCGCGGGCACCGTGACCACCACCAGTTCAGCAGGCACGCGCACGTTGAGCGTCGGGTCCAATGACCAGAGCAGCACCTTCGATGGGATCATTCAAAATGGTGATGGCATGTTGGCCCTGACCAAGACCGGCACGGGCACCCTCACACTCACCGGGGCTAACAGCTACGGAGGTGTCACCACGATTCTGACCGGAGGCATCCTCAAGGTCGGCCGCATGGATGCCATCCCGTTCGGCATCGATAAATCGAGCGTGGCGGTCACTGGCACACTGGACCTCAACGCGAACAGCATCACCCTCAACGGCTTGACGAGCAATGGCACGGTGCTCAGCAACGCAGCGGGCGCGGTCACACTCACGCTCGGTGCTGCCGACACGTCGGCTTCTTTCACCGGTGTGATCAAGGATGGCAGCAGCGGCACGATCGCGTTCACCAAGATCGGCGCGGGAGTCATCACCCTAGGCGGGGCCAGCACCTATTCGGGCAATACCTCGGTTACAGACGGAACTCTCAGACTCAATGGAAACTCGGCCATCCCCTCCGGCACCGGCAAAGGCAATGTTTCGGTCGCCACAGGCAGTTTCCTCGACCTCAACGCCCGCAATAACACGATCAACGGACTGACAGGGCTGGGCACGCTCACGAACAGCGGGGCCAGTGCCGCAACTCTCACAGTCGGTTCTAACAACCAGACCAGCACTTTCAACGGTTTGATTCAAGATGGCGTCAGCGCGTTTGCCCTCGCCAAGACCGGCACCGGTACTCTGATACTGACCGCCAATAACACCTTTACCGGGGGAGTGTCGATTAGCGGCGGCGTGCTCCAGCTCGGCGGCGACGGCGCACTGAACAGCACCACGCCTAACAGCCTCGCGTTCGGATCGAGTGTCGCCGCCGGGACCAAGTTGCAGCTCAACGGCCGCAGTCTCACGCTCGGAGGGTTGAGCACCGGCAGCTCCGTCGGCTCGCCGGTGGTGGAAAACGCCAGTGCCACGGCCGTAACTCTCACCGTCGGAAATGCAGCGGCTAACACCTATGGCGGCGTGATTCAGGACGGCACTGGTGGCGGTGCTCTTTCACTCGTCAAAACGAACAGCGGCGTGTTGACCCTTGCCGCTTTCAATACCTACACCGGGACGACCACGATTTTGCAGGGGACGATCTTGGCCGGCGGTGACGGCGTGTTCGGCACGGCACCGGTGAGCGCCACCGCGGGCAACATCGTGCTCAACGGCACGCTCGACAATCCCGCCATTCTCTCGATCAACGGCAACAGCAATCTCAACAGCAACCGCGGGATCGCGCTCGGCACGACTGGCAGCGCCGGCCTGGGAACCCTCGATGTGACGCCCACCAAGACGCTGACCTACGGCGGCATCCTCGCCAATAATGGCGGCACCGGAGGTTTGGTCAAGACCGGCTTGGGCACGCTCGCACTCGCCGGCGCATCTAACAGTTATTCAGGCGGCACTACGGTCAACGCGGGCACGATTACGATTTCCACAACTTCCGGCACGCCGTTCGGCGCAAATGTGGCTGGCAACAACATCAGCGTCACCGCCGGTGCCAATCTATCACTCAGCAACACTGGAAACATTGGAAACAACCAGACGATTTCCGTTGCCAGCACGGACGTGGCGCTAGGTGGCATCGGTTTCTCCAACTCGGCGCTCACGCAGGCGCAGCTTTCCGGGATGTTCACGGACTCCACGGGCAGTTACGGCGGCGTGCTCAGTATCAACACTGCTTACAGCACGGCACTGAACATGGGCACTTTCGGAAATGGTGTGGGGCAGGGGTATTGGTTCCTCGGCAGCGCGGTTTCCAGCACCTATTCGGCCACCACGCTGACTGTCGGAGCGGGCAATACCTATCGCCTCGGTGGCGGAGGCGGCACCCTGACTTTGTCGGCTGCCAATGTCCTCACAGGTGCCAACAATGTGCTGGTCGGTTTTAACAGCACCAACGGCGCGGGCACGGTGACGCTTTCCTCCACGTCCGGCCAGAATTACACGGGCACGACCACCGTCACCGGCGGTGCCACGCTTTCTATTGGCGGTGACAACCGCCTGGGCACGGGCACCGGTGCAGGCAATATCGTGCTGAACGCTGGAGCACTTTCGGCAACCGTCGATTTCACACTCGCCAGCGGCCGCGGCATCGCCGTCGGGCCTGCCAGTGGCAGCGGCTCCGGCACCCTCAATGTAGCAAGCAATATGCTGAGCTACGGAGGAGTCATCGCCAACAATGGCAGCGGCACCGGTGGTCTCATCAAGACCGGGACGGGGACCTTGGTGTTGACCGGCACTAACACCTACACCGGAGCCACCAGCATCAATGCCGGAATCCTCAATTTCTCTAACATCGCCAATCTTGGTGCCGGTTCGAACATCACGTTCAATGGTGGCACGCTCCAGTATGCCGCTCTCAACACGACGGACATCACTGCCCGCTCGGTGACTTTTGGATCTAACGGAGGCTCGATTGACACCAACGGCAACAACATTGCCTTTGGCTCGGCCACCTTGGGGACCGGCAGTTTCAGCAAAACAGGTGCCGGCATGCTGACACTCAACGCCGTCAATGCCATGGGCAATATCACCGTGAGCGGCGGCACACTGAAACTCGGCGTGGCCTCCGCCACGCCGGCTACCTCCAATTTGATCCTGAGCGGCGGTGCCACATTCGATATCAACGGCTTTGACACCACGGTGACCAATCTCAGTGCCAACGCGATCACCAATACGGTCATCAACAGCGCCATCGGAACGAACAGAACATTGACCGTCAACAGCAACACCGGCTCCACTTATGGCGGGGTGCTCGCCAACAACGCGGGAACCGGCGGGACGATCGCATTGAATAAAATTGGCTCCAGCGCGCTCACGCTGGCAGGTTCTAACACCTACAGCGGAGGCAC
>CAIYYV010000039.1 GCA_903930425.1 Akkermansiaceae bacterium
GCCATCGTTTTCCAGCCGGTGGACCGCGACATCCTGTTGCAATACCTGGGTGACAACCGCCAGCGCTCCATCCGCAGTGACGCCCAGATCCAACTCATCGAACGTCGCCCCGAGGACTACATCGTTCGCCAGCTCATCGACTATGACGACGTGAATTACGACGCCCAGGCGGATTTGCTTTACGATCTGGCAGGGCAGTTGGTCTCCCATCTGCGTGGTTACCTGCCAGACGACGATTCTCTGAACAATGTTCTTCGCTACTACGAGCGGCAACTTGCAAAAAATATCCACACCCAGATGCAGGAACACTTTTGGGAGAGATCCTCCGGGCAGGAGACGAAAGTTCTTAAAGGATGGATGGCACTCAAAGAATGCCCCTACACCGCCGAGCAAGGGAGCGAGTCACTTCACTTCCGTTTCTCGCCAAAAAACAAAAAGGAAATCCGTCGCTATGTTTATACCGGGTTTTCAAAGTGCCTCTACCCGTTTCAGAAGTTCGATTCGGATACAGAACGCCGCTTCACCGAAATTCTCGAAGGCCCGAACGGCGCAGACAAGTGGTTCAAACCGGCCAGCGGGCAGTTCCAACTCTATTGGCGCATCGGCACACAGGCGGAACGGCCCTATGAACCGGATTTCGTGGCAGAGACGCAGGATCACAAATATCTCATCGAAGTCAAAGCCGACAATGAAATGATAAATCCGGAAGTTGTCGCTAAAGCCGAGGCCGGGCTTACTTTTTGTGAACAAGCCACCGAGCACGCCAAGTCCTTCGGCGGCAAAGCATGGACTTACCTGTTAGTTCCAGACAGCGCTGTCGCGCCGAACATGACGCTCGCGGGACTGGCGATGAAATACCCCACAAAGAAGTCCAGCAACCCGTCCGGATTCTGGCCAGCATCCTCCGCAACGCGGGAAAAAGGTCTAGCAGCTTCTTCCTCTTCCGTTTAGAATTTAATGCTTAGAATTGAGTGTTTTCTCTACCGTGCTTTTTCTTTCACCCATTTTTCTCTGGTTTCTGGCCGCGGCGAGTGTTCCGGTGCTGATCCATTTGATCAACCGGCGGCGTCACAAGACGGTCCGGTGGGCGGCCATGCAGTTTCTGCTCAAGGCGGCCCGCCAATCGAGGGGTAAGAAAAAACTCCGTCACATCGTTATCCTCACTTGCCGCGCCCTCGCCGTCTCCGCCCTTGCCCTCGCCGCCGCGCGGCCTGTCATCTCTGGCCTCCTCGGCTGGGGCGGCGGGTCCATCGATACCGTGGTCCTTCTGTTAGACCGTTCGGCGTCCATGGACGTCAAGCCCGGCGACGGACTGGACTCGCGCCGGCAGATCGTGCTCCAAAAAGTCCGCGACGCGATGACTCATCTGGGTGCCGCGCACCTCGTCCTTATCGACAGCGCGTCTCACAAACCCCAGGAAGTGCCATCCCCGGAAATTTTGCCCGACCTCACCGCCACGGCCGGCACCGACACCGCTGCGGATTTCCCCGCCCTGCTCACCCGTGCGGCCGAGTATCTATCAGAATCGACGGGCCGCGCCGAAGTCTGGCTGGCGTCCGACCTCCAATCGTCGAATTGGCAACCCGATGACGAGCGCTGGGTGGCCGCCCGCGCCAGCCTCGCCGCTTTGTCGAAAAAACCCGCGATTCGCGTGTTGTCACTCACTGGACCTACCGCCCCGAATACATCTGTTAGGTTGTTAGGTTCACGGCGTGTGGGCGATGAGCTTCTGGTGGATTTGGAAGTCCTCCGATCGGGCGACGCTCGGGGCACCGTGACGCTGCCGTTGACCCGCCATCTCAATCAGGCACGGGTGACCGACACATTGACGATTCCAGGCCAGTCGCTGCGTTTTCAAAAGCGCATTTCGTTGGCCGCCGGGAGCGAGACCGGGCACGGATGGTTTTCGATTCCGGCCGATGGCAATGCGCGCGACAATTCCACGTATTTTGCCTATGGTCCTGAGCGGCCCGTCAAATCGCTGATAGTAGCGGCTGCCGGTGAAGCCGCCGATTATCTGGCGCTTGCTGCGGCTCCGCCTGGGTTTGGGAATTTTAGCAGTCAACGGGTCGATCCCGCGCAAGTGTCCACTGCGATCACGTCAGATCTTTCCGCCATCCTTTGGGCCGCGCCGCTTCCCGCCGGTGCCACTGCGGAGACGGTCCAACGTTTTCTCGTTTCCGGTGGACAGGTGTTGTTTTTCGCGCCCGGCTGTGTATCGGACACCGCCTTCAATCGCATCCAATGGTCCGATCCGACCGAATCTCCCTCTGGAAAATTTTTCATCTTCAAGGATTGGAATCACAGCGACGGGCCGTTGCGCGACGGTATCGACGGCATCCCTGTCTCAGCCCACCGCCTGAAGGCGATCCGCCGTCAAATCCCGCTCGGTGACACCACGCTGTTAGCCCGTTGGGAAGACGCCGAACCCGCGCTTGCCCGCCGCATTTTTGACCAAGGAACCGCTTGGTTTTTCGGATCCCTCCCGGACTACACCTGGTCGAATCTCGGCGATGCCGATGTCCTCCTGCCAGTCGTCCAACGCGTTCTTGCTGTTGGTGCCGAGCGCTTCGATGCGTCCTACCTCAGCACCGTGGGTGCCTCCGCCGCCCGCATCCTGCCCGGCGAATCCCGAAGCCGTTTGGATGACTCCGGCGCTCCAGACCCCGCCCATGCCGAGCATGAAGCGGGCGTCTTCCTTCTGGGTGATCGTTTGCTCGGGGTGAACCGTCCGCCGCAAGAGGACACTCCGGAAATCCTCACCCGCGACCAACTCGATTCCGTGCTCGCCGGCACGCATTACACGCTGCTCGACCAAGCCGGCCAGATCAACGACCCATCCCTCGCCCGTGATGCCTGGCGCGCCTTCCTCGTAGCGGTGTTGTTTTTCCTTCTCGCCGAAGCTCTGCTCTGTCTGCCCAAATCACCCAGCACTCAAGTTTAAATTTTCAACCAAGAACCACCAGCTGCGGCATGCCTTAACCTCTTCCTTTTCTCTCTCCGTTTCAAATGGAAAGCTTCAAACTGAATGCTTAAACTATCTCCCACACCTGTCACACTCTGGATCGGCATCATCGCCCTGATCGTCGTCGGCACCTTGTCCGTGCTCACATGGCGGCGCAGCCCGCATCCCAGACGCACCGCGGTATTGGAAATGATGCGCCTCGCCGCCGCGCTCACGGTCGTCATCCTGCTCTGGCAGCCTGAATGGCTCACCATCATCCATCCGGACACTCAACCGAAAATCGTCATTCTTTGGGATGACTCGAAGTCGATGACCACTCTCGACGCGCAGGTTCCCGCCGCTCTAACAGACAAGGTGGAGGTCGTCACGCGGGCGGATTGGGTGAAAAACGAGCTCACGGAGGATTTTTGGAAACCCCTCGAAGCCAATGGCGCGAATGAGGTTGTCATCATTCCATTCGCCACTCCTCCAAAAGACCAAGCGGTCCTGGCCGGCACGGATCTCGAATCACCGCTGACCGAGGTCCTCGACAAACAAGACCATGTGCGTGCAGTCGTGCTCTTCAGCGATGGCGACTACAACCTCGGCCAGCCACCGGTGGCCGCCGCCCAAAAAATGCGTCTGCGCGGGGTGCCGTTGTTCGCGATTCCCGTTGGTAGCCAGACCCGTCTGCCCGACCTCGACCTTCTTTCAGTGACCGCCCCGAGTTATGGCATCATTGGTGAAAACGTCCAAATTCCGTTCACCATCCGCTCGTCGTTAGACCGCCAGGTCCGCACTCTTGTCCGCCTCCGCGATGCCGCCGGCCGTGAGCACAGCAAAGACATCATCATTCCCCCCAATGCCGAAACCTACGATTCGGTGCTCTGGCGACTTGAAAAGGAAGGCCCATCCACTCTCGAGCTTTCGATCCCGGTCGCTGCCGATGAACTCGTCGCTTCTAACAACTCGCGCAAGTTCATCGTCGCCGGAAAACCGGAAAAAATCCGGGTGCTGGTTATTGATACCTTGCCGCGCTGGGAATACCGCTTTCTCCGGAATGCGCTTTCGCGCGATCCGGGCGTCGAGTTTTCCTGTCTGCTTTTTCATCCCGCGCTCGGCCCCGGTGGCGGCAAAAACTCGATCCAGCAATTTCCTGATAAACTCGAGGATCTCGTCAAATTCGATGTGATCTTTCTCGGCGATGTGGGCGTGGCGAAGGACCAGCTCACCAAGGACCAATGCGCTCTCATCCGCGGCCTCGTCGAAAACCAAGCTTCCGGCGTCGTCTTTTTGCCCGGCCCCCAAGGCAATCAGTTTTCTTTGTTAGATACTGAGCTTTCGGATCTGATGCCCGTCATTCTCGATGATTCCCATCACGGTGGCATGGCGGAAGCCATCGCCTCTCCGCTCACCCTCACCACCGAGGGGCGCGCCTCGCTGCTCACCCTGCTTGGCAACAACGAGGAAGAAAACCCCGGCATTTGGCGTCGTTTGCCAGGCTTCTATTGGCATGCCCCGGTCATCAAGGCGAAGGGCGGATCGGAGGTGCTCGCCGTCCACGGCAACCGCCGGGGCAAATTCGGGCCCATCCCGCTCCTCGTCACCAAACCCGCCGGTTCTGGCAAGGTGCTTTTCATGGGGATCGACTCCGCATGGCGTTGGCGTCGTGGCGTCGAGGATCTCTATCACTATCGGTTCTGGGGTCAGGTCGCGCGCTGGATGTCCTATCAGCGCAACATGGCGTCCGGCCAGCACGTGCGGCTCTTTTTCACTCCGGAACGCCCGGAACCCGGTGCGACCGTCACCCTCAACGCCAATGCCTTCGATGCCCATGGCGCGCCTCTCGAAAAAGGCAGCGTCGCCATCGATCTCACCGCCCCTGACGGCCATCCCCAACGCCTCGAACTCCAAAAAAATGCTTCCGCCTGGGGGGCCTTCAGCGGGCGCTTCAAGGTGGGCCAGCCGGGTGAATGGAAAATCCGCGCCACCGCCAGCGGTGCAGAAGACAAACCGCTTGAAACCACGTTGTTAGTCCAAAGCGTTGAAATCGAAAAAACCGGCCAACCGGCGCGTCCGGAAGTGTTAGAAGAAATGGCGCGGGTGTCGCGCGGGCGGGTCATTCAGTCCGTCCGTCGCGACGATCTCAAGAAAGCCATCAAGGATGCAATCGCCGCCCTGCCGGAACCGCGCCCGATGGAATCCCGCATCGCGCTCTGGTCCCATTGGGGCACTCTCGTCGCCCTTATCTCCCTGTTAGGGATCTTCTGGGCAGGCCGCAAGATCAACGGCATGTTTTAACTCATGTTTCAAACCACCCGGCCGGCGGCGTGATCACCCGCAGCCCGTCGATCTGCGCAAAATGCGTGTCTGAGGTCAACAGCGCCGCATCTAACCGCAGCGCGCACGCCGCGATCACGACGTCCGCCCCGGGAATCACGATCCCTTTGCGATCGAGCCTCCACGCCAGATCCGTGGCCTCCACCCACAGTCGAGGGTCGCTCGGCACGTTGATCATCACATCCATGAAGGCGGAAATATTCGTGAGCTGCTTGAGAGGTTTGATTCCGCGCAATACCTCCAGCTTCACCATCCCACACGTGGCCAAGTTGCTGTTTCCCGCCCATTCTACCAGCCAGATCGCCGGGTCACGGCGACGATTCAGAAGATTCAAGAAGACGTTGCTGTCCACCAGGATGTCATTTTCCATACTTCGGTGGGATTTCAGCAATTCTCATCGCCATCAAGTTATAGTTCGGGTCCACCGCATCCGCCAATTCATCAGGCGTCAGCCCCAATCCATTTCTACCAAATTCCCGCAACTTCTCTTTGCGATCCAATTCCCGCAGTGCCATGTCCACGGCTTGGGTCTTGCTGGCGTAGCCGTAGGTTTCCATGACCCGCTTCAACAGATCCTTGTCAATATGCATGGTCATTTTCATGCCATACTGGGTATGGCATTTCCCTCAACATGTCAAAAAATTTCCAGATCATGGGCAAAATACGCTTGAGTCTGCTTGGTTTCTTGATTCTTGAGACCGGTCCCGGCAGTCTCTTCGGCATGACGGTTCCTGCGAGCACGCCGATGATGGCCCAGTATTTGGCCATGCGGAAATCTCTGCCTGCGGATGTCATCCTGCTCTATCGCCTCGGGGATTTTTACGAGATGTTTTTCGAGGACGCAAAAACCGCCGCGCCGATTTTGAATGTGGCCCTCACCAAACGTGGAGGCACCCCGATGTGCGGGGTCCCGTATCACGCCGCGCAAGGCTACCTCGCCCGACTCCTCAAGGCCGGCAAGCGGGTCGCCATCGCCGAACAAACGTCCGACCCCAAACCCGGCAAACTTGTCGACCGCGAGATCGCGCGCATCCTGTCGCCCGGTTCCATCGATGACCTCACACTGCTTGATGACCAGCGGCCGAATTATCTCGCCGCCGTGTGCCGCCATGCGAAAGCCATCGGCCTCGCCTGCGTCGACCACAGCACCGGAGAGTTCACGGTCGCCGAGTTCGAGGATCTCGGTCAGTTAGAGGATGAACTCGCCCGCATCTCGCCCTCGGAGTTGCTCATTCCGGACCACCAGTCTGCCGGGTTTTCCTCTCTATCTAACAGCCTGGTGTATGACGGCTACGCATTCCTGCCGGAGCACGCCACTCAGTTATTGAAGGACCATTTCAATGTGCATTCGCTTGATGGTTTCGGGTGCGGCAGTTTGTATGCCGCCAGTGGGGCTGCCGGGGCCGTGCTTCATTATTTGATTCACCAACTCCGGCGGCAATGCGACCACCTGCGTCCGCCGCATGTCCGCGAATGCGCCGATCACGTGCTCATCGACATTGCGTCCCAGCGCAACCTGGATCTCGTCGAGTCGCGCTCCGGAAAACAGCACTCGCTCCTGGCGGTGCTCGATCGCACCGCCACGCCGATGGGCGCGCGTTTGCTGCGCGATTGGATCCTCCACCCGCTGCGCGACCTCGCCGCGCTCACTGCCCGCCAGGACCTCATCGCCGCCTTTCTAGCAGAACCGTTCCTTCTGGCGAAATGCCGCGAATCGCTCAAAGGAATCCGTGACATCGAACGCACGACCGCCCGGCTTTCACAAGGGTCAGGCAATGCCCGCGACCTTCAATCGCTTGCGACGTCGCTCTCGCACATTCCCGCGCTCAAGGAGGATTTGTCTTCTCTGCGGAGCGCGGAATTGATTCCGCCGCTTTGCAATCACCTGCACGACTTTTCCGGCCTGACCACCGTGTTGGCGGCCGCGCTCGCCGATGAACCGCCCGGTCACCTGCGCGATGGCGGCATCATCCGCGACGGTTGGTCCGCCGAGCTCGACGCGTTGCGCGATGCGTCACGGGGCGGCAAGGATTGGATCGCGCGATTGCAGCAAGACGAGCGCAAACGCACGGGCATCGACTCGTTGAAGATCAAGTTCAACAATGTCTTTGGATACTTCATTGAGATCACCACCAGCCACCTCGCAAAGGTCCCGGACGATTACACGCGCAAGCAAACGATGTCGAATGCCGAGCGCTACATCACCCCGGCGCTCAAGGAGATGGAAAACAAGGTGTTAGGTGCCGAGGAACGATCGAAGCAACTCGAGGCCGAGCTCTTTTCCCAACTCCGCGCCCAGGTCATCACCCACCTTCCCGAACTCCAAGAATCCGCCGCGGCGGTCGCGGAAACCGACGTGCTTTGTGCGCTGGCAGACGGGGCGCAACTCCACCGTCATTGCCGCCCGGTCCTCAATGATTCTAACGCATTTTTTGTGATCAACGGCCGCCACCCGGTGCTCGAACAAACGCTGATCGACACGCAATTTGTTCCTAACAACACCGAGCTCGACCCGCTCACGGCGCGCCTCCAGATTCTCACCGGCCCGAACATGGCCGGTAAATCCACTTACATTCGGCAGGTTGCGTTGATCGCCGTGATGGCCCAGATCGGTGCCTATGTGCCTGCGGAAAGCGTCACGCTCGGTTTGGTGGACCGCATTTTTTGTCGGGTCGGTGCCTCTGATGACCTCTCGCGTGGGCAATCCACCTTCATGGTCGAAATGAGTGAAACCGCACTTATTCTCCATCATGCCACGGATCGCTCGCTCGTCATCCTCGATGAAATCGGCCGGGGCACCGCCACCTTTGACGGACTCTCGATTGCCTGGGCCGTCGCCGAACACCTTCATGACTCGATTGGTTGCCGGACGCTTTTCGCCACCCATTACCACGAGCTCACCGACCTGGCGCACAGCAAGGCGGCTGTCGCCAATTACAATGTGGCGGTGCGCGAGTGGAATGAGGAAATCATTTTCCTCCATAAAATCCTTCCCGGTGCCGCCGATAAATCCTACGGCATCCAGGTGGCCCGACTCGCCGGTTTGCCCAAGGCCGTGGTGGAACGCGCCAAATCGATCCTCTCGCACCTCGAACTTCACTCGGTGAAACCCGAAGCCAAAACGCAAGGCCCCAAAGCCAAAAACACCGTCCAAAATTCGCTGCCGCAAGCCAACCCGCCGCAAATGGATTTATTCAGCGAGTTTTAAAACCGATTCAGTCTCACCGTTCCGCAACATGTTTTCGATCCCAAAGCTCCCAACGACTTCGCTCACCTCCGCCATCCTGTTGTGCGCCACCGCGTCCCTTCGGGCCGCCAACCCGGTGGCCGCCGGGCAGTCCGTGTCGAAGCCCGACTTGTTGTTGATCATGCCGGATCAAATGCGTGGCGATTGCCTGTCGATTTTGGGACATCCCGCTGTGCACACGCCCAATCTCGACCAGTTGGCCCGGCAGGGCGCGCTTTTTTATCGCGCCTACTGCACCGTGCCGTCGTGCATCGCCGCACGCAGTGCCTTGTTGACCGGTCGGTTTCCACAAAGCACAGGAGTCGTCGGCTTCGCCGCCAAACCAATCACGGTCCCCACTTTCCCAGAGGTGTTAGATGCGGCGGGATATGCCACGGTGCTGGTGGGTCGCAATATGCATCAGGTGGCTGCGAGTAAGACCTGCGGCTATCAACAACAAGTGCTCGGCTCCACCTATTTGGGAGGCGATGCCTACGATCTCGACCTCCAACAATCCGCGCCCGAAAGCGGCGGCATCCTCAAAGTCGTGAGGCAATTGCGGCTCAATTGCAATGGATGGCGGGCCAAGCCCTGGCCGCTGGCGGATGATTTGCACCCGACCGCGTGGGTCGTCAGCCAGTCACGCAAAATCGTTGCCGCGGCCGCGCTGACTCGGCCCTTGTTTCTCACCGCATCCTTTTATGCCCCGCATCCGCCTCTTTTCCCGCCCGCGAAGTATTTCGATGCCTATTTGAAGGCGGATTTGCCGAAGCCGGCACAGGGCGATTGGGTGAAGTGGGACGAGCTTTCCCCGATGGGCGACCGTCAAGGGCACCGCGTGCGTATGGAAGGTGAGACACTGCGTGCGGCGCAAGCCGGATACTTCGGTCTGATCGAGCACTTGGATCAACAGATCGGGGCCCTGGTGGAGGACTTCAAGGCGCGGAGCGAAAAAGCAGGACGGTCTTGGGTGATCGTCGTCACTTCGGATCATGGAGAGATGTTAGGAGATCACGGGTATTTTCGAAAATGCGAACCGTTCGAAGGGTCAACCCGCATTCCTTTCATTGTGGCCGCCTCGCCTGGCCTCGGCTTCAAACCATCATGCCGCAGCTCTCAACCGGTCTGCCTCGAAGATGTCATGCCGACCTTGCTGGAACTTGCCGGCACCCCGTCGCCCGCTCGGATCGACGGGGTGAGCCTCGTGCCTGTGCTCCGCGGTGAAGACCGCGTGATTCGCAAGTGGCTGCACATGGAACACGCCACCTGTTATAGCAGGCAACAAGCATTTCATGCGCTCACCGATGGCCATTACAAGTATATCTGGCGTCCATTCGACGGCACGGAGCATTTATTCGACCTGGACGCTGATCCGCGCGAGGAGCGCGATCTGGTCATGGTGACCGCCCAAGGGAAAACGCTGAAAAGTTGGCGGGCCCGACTGGTGCAACGACTGGCTGGACGGCCTGAAGGTTTTTCGGACGGCGCACAGCTCATTCCCGGTCGACCATATCCCGCATTGCATGAAACGCCGAGCGGGACATGACCCCCGTTTCCGGCTCGGTCATTGCGCAGCGGGTTGGTTGTAGTCGCAATCACGACATCTTTGTGCTTGCGGCCACGAGAAGACCCATCTATCGTTGGTTTATGAAAAAAATCTTCATCCCGTTGTGCTCGGTAGTGTGCGTGTTCAGTATGGGCACGAGTTTGTTCGCCGCCCCCCCCGTGATGGATCCCAAAACCAAAAGGGAATACATCGCGAGTTTCAAAAACGCCGTTGAGAAAAACAATGTCGGTTTGGTGAAAGAGATGGCCAAGACATTCAAGGAATATGGCATCCAAGGAGAGGCGGAAGCCATCATCGGTGGATATAAGGCGGAAAACGCCAGCATGAGATCCCAAATCAAACAAGAACACCAAAACCTGAATGATTTGCGTGATGCCGCCTCCCAGAAATCCATCAAGCAATGTTACCGGTTGATCTCCAACCTCGAAAAGAAATTCATGTCAGAC
>CAIYYV010000040.1 GCA_903930425.1 Akkermansiaceae bacterium
CAACGAGTTGATCTAACATCGACTGTGCGTCACGCATTCCACCGTCCGCTCCCTTGGCAATCGCCCAGGCCGCATTCTTTTCAAGCGTGATGCCTTCTAACGCAGCAATCCGCTGCAATTGCGCGGCAATCGTCTCAGTGGGGATCGGCCGCAAATCAAAACGCTGACAGCGCGAAAGAATCGTCGGGAGGATCTTGTTCGCCTCGGTGGTGGCAAAAAAGAATTTTACATGCGGTGGGGGCTCTTCAAGCGTTTTGAGCAGCGCAGTGAACGCCGCGTTCGAAAGCATGTGCACCTCGTCTATGTAGTAGATTTTGAATTGGCCGCATGCAGGGGCGAAACGGACCGACTCTCGCAGGTCACGCACTTGTTCGACGCCGTTGTTAGAAGCGCCGTCGATTTCGAGCACGTCGAGCGAGCGGCCCTCTGCGATTTCCACACAGACGGGTTCGTCGGGATCAAAGTCAGTTTTAGGACCGCCGGAACAATTGAGTGCCTTGGCGAGAATGCGGGCCGTGGAGGTTTTGCCCGTGCCGCGAGGTCCGACAAACAAGTAGGCGTGTGCCAGGCGTTTTTGATCAATTGCATTGCGCAGGGTGCGGACGACGTGATCCTGCCCAAGGATGTCGTCAAATGTTTTGGGCCGGTATTTTCGCGCGAAGACCTGGTAGCTCACGCGCTCAACTGTAAACACGACAGCGCGTTTGTCATGACTGAAAAATGCGCCAGTAAAAAAATCGCCCTAAGACCCTCCACGGACAAAGCGAATTCTGCATGGCCAGTCGCAGGCGGAGATTGCACGTTTTTAAAAATTGGCTAGGCTCGGAGGCATGCAAGGTCAACGAAACACCCGAAAATCGCGCGGGCCGGGATTTTCCTGGTGGCGCGCAGGGCTTGGCTTGTTTGCCCTGGCGGCAATCGCGTTTGCTTTCACCGGGATGCCAAGGATAGTGAAACGCGGGCTCAGGCAGATGTCAGGATCCAGCCCTGCGGTTGCGCTTCCTGATGCACGCGCCCTCCGGCGCGAAATCGAAGTAAAACTGCGAGAGGAGATGCGGGAGGAATTGGCGCGGCAAGTCGCCCTGATGAAAAAAGCGGCGGTCGAACAGGCCGCAAAGCAAGGTGCCATCGATGAGGCCGCGCGGCGGGCACTCGTCGGCGAGTCGGGCGTAGGTGCCGTCACGGACATCCGGAAACTCCGCACGGGCATCCCATTCAAGACCGAGGTGCGGATGGAAAAAGGCGGCGTCGCTTCGCGTGAACGTGTCGATGATGACAGTTATACCGCGTTTTACCAACTCACACTGCGCCTGCCCGCCCCCGCTCAAACCATGGGCGAATTGGAAGTTTCAAATCCAGGTCTAACCAAAATCCTGCCGGGTCTTCCCGAACTCATAGCACAAGCGAAGGTTTCCGATTGGTTCTCCGCGCTTTACCAGGACAAGGCGTCGCGAGTGCGTCGCGATGCGAACACCCTGAATGAATTGCTCAGCAAGCATAATCTCTACGACTGCGAAACCATTCTGCAATTCCGCACTCCCGCCGGACGTCCCGTGTTTTTCCTCCAGGCGGAAATGGATGTGGTGTCGGATGGTTCGGATGGGGACCGCCTGCCGACGATGCCTGATGAAATCGTGAACTCCAGCAACTACCAACCCTACACGAGTTATGGGTGGCCGAAACAATCACCCGCTGTCAATCCCATGGTCGCCGGATGGAAGAAGCGATGCGTCGCCGCAGACAAGGAGATCGCAGACAAGGCCACCCACGCCGATCGGAAAACCTGGCTCAAGGAGCGCCTCGCATTCTTGAAACGCGGCATCGCCGATCTCGAAAGCCGCAGCTTCCTCATCGCCGAATATGACCCTTTCATCGTGATGCCCGTCAACCTCCTCACTTCCAATGACCCGTTCGCTCCCAAAATCGGCGATTACGCGGTCGTCATCTACGATCAAAAACTTTACCCAGCCATCGTCGGGGACGGCGGGCCGACCTTCAAAGTTGGCGAAGCCTCGCTCCGCTTTGCCCGCGAATTGAACCCGAAAGCATCGCCAATGAGCCGCCCGGTTTCGGATTTGAAGGTCAGTTATATCATCTTTCCCGGCACCCACGATGCCGAGCGCCGCCCGCCCGATTACCCGAAATGGCGGCTGCGATGCCACGAATTGTTAGGTGAAATCGGCGGGGTGGGCGTCGGGTTTTCGCTTCATGAATGGACCGACCTGTTGGCGAAGCCTACCCCGCCGGTATCACCTACCCCGTCGGTATCACCTGTCCCACCGGTGGTCCCGGACCCACCTGCCGTGCCGCCTGCTCCCGTCGTGCCGGAGACCACTGCCACGCCGCCATAAGCGCGCCATGATGCTTCAAGCGGATCCGGTCATGCGGACGGACGGCTCAGCCATTTTTCATGGCATCGATTCGGGTTGCGGAATACAGGAAATCATTTACAGTTAGCTATGTTTTTTGAAACCTTCCATCTTGCCCAGCTCGGCTATGCTCCCGGTGGCTTCTCGCCATTGTATCTCATCATCATCGGTGCCACCTTCCTTGCCAGTGTGTCGATCAGTGGCATGCTCAAGCGTCGTTTTGCGGAATATTCGCAGATTCCACTCAGCATGACCGGCGGGCAAATCGCCGAGGAAATGCTCCGTCAAAACGGCCTCACCGGTGTTCAGGTCATCAGTGTTTCCGGCCAACTCACCGACCACTACGATCCCCTCAAAAAAACGGTCAATTTAAGCGAATCCGTCTATCATGTGAACTCGGTCGCCGCCGCAGCCGTGGCCGCCCACGAATGCGGCCATGCGCTTCAGCACCAGCAGGCCTATGTTTGGTTAGATTTCCGCTCCAAAATGGTGCCCGCCGTCCAGTTCTCCAGCAAGATCCTCAATTTCATCATGATCGCCGGCCTGTTAGGGATCGGCCTGATGCAGAGTTCCACGCTGTTATGGATTTGGGTCGGGCTGTTCGGGGTGACCACGGTGTTTTCCATCGTCACGCTGCCCGTGGAGTTTGATGCCAGCCGCCGCGCACTGCTCTGGCTTGAAGGCAGCGGAATCGCCGCCTCCATGGAACATGAAAAAGCCAAAAAAGCCTTGTTCTGGGCGGCAATGACTTATGTCGCCGCCGCAGTCGGATCGGTCGCCCAATTGCTCTATTTCCTGATGATGGCACTTGGCCGCAGGGATTGAGCCCGCCCCGTGAAATGGGGGCACACCCTGTGGGCAGCCCACGACCGGTTTGTCCTGTCACCCTGTTAGCTGCATCCCTGGCTGGTGCCGCACTGGGTGCAGCATCCGCAGGCCCCGGCGCGGATCACCTTGTCTGAACCGCAGTTCGAACACGTGATATCCATGTAGGGAGTGAGCGAGTTCTTGAGGCGGTCGATTTTTTGGGTCGTTTCCTGGCGATCCGGGTTGATGCTGAGCTCGCGAACCGGGCGGTTGAGTGCTTGTTGTTCCATCTGGGCGATTTCCGGCATTGGAAGTTCGCCTTGATGGTTGTCCGGCGAGGTCGCCTTGCGATAGCCATTGATGAATTCGCAGCCAAGCCACCGGAAGACATAATCGGTGATGCTGAAGGCGGTCCGGATATCCGGGTTTTTGGTGAATCCGCTCGGTTCAAACCTCTGATAGGCGAATTTCTTCACCATCTGTTCCAGCGGTACGCCGTATTGCAGCGAGATCGAGGTGAGCGTGGCGACGGTGTCCATCAGCCCGCCAATCGTGCTGCCTTCTTTGGACATTTGGACGAACAACTCGCCCGGACGGCCATCCGGGTAAAGGCCGACCGTGATATAACCCTCATGACCCGCAATTTCAAACTTGTGGGTGAGTGACATCCGGGTGTCCGGCATGTGCCGCCGCGCCCGCGTTTCGGATTTTTGCCGCAGGTCCTCATTCTCGCGAATGAGCGCCGCAATCCGGTCAGCCATGTCTTCTCCGGCAGGAGTGGTGGCTCCCGACATCCCGCTCATGTCCAGAATTTTCTTGGTGTTGAGTGGAGCCGAACGTTTCGATCCATCACGATAGATGGCCACCGCCTTGAGTCCGAGTTGCCAGGCCTCAATGTAGGTTTGCATGATGTCATCCACACTCGCGGATTCCGGCATGTTGACGGTTTTGGAAATCGCACCGCTCAAAAACGGCTGCGCGGCGGCCATCATGCGCAAATGCCCACGGTAGTGCAGACTGCGAGTGCCAAAGTGAGGCTTGAATGCACAATCAAAAACTAACAAATGCTCGGGTTTCAACCCGCTTGGGATGGTGAGCCCGCTGCCTTCGTCCGTGACATCCTCGATGGTGTCGTATTGTTCAATATGCACAAGGATGGCCGCGATTTCATCCGCGTCGTAACCCAGGCACCTCAGCGCCGGTGGAACCGTGCGGTTGACAATTTTCAATGTGCCGCCGCCGGCAAGCGTTTTGTATTTCACCAGTGCGAGATCCGGCTCGATTCCCGTGGTGTCGCAATCCATTAGAAAACCGATCGTGCCAGTGGGGGCGAGCACGGATACTTGGGCGTTGCGGAAGCCGTGTGTGCGCCCAGCCTCCAGGGCGCGGTCCCATGCCGCGCGGGCGGCATCGATGATGGGCGTGCAATCACCGTGGCCTTCAAGCTGGTTCGCCCGGTCTCGATGAAGTCCGATGACATCAAGCATCGATGTTTCGTTAGAAGGGGAGGGCGGGTGGGTGACATCTCCGTAGCGCGAGTCATGATATGACGGGAACGCGCCTTTTGCAGCCGCCAATTCCGCACTCACCGCATAGGAATGACCCGTCATGAGCGCGGTGATGGCGCTGGCGTGGGCGCGGCCTTCCAGGCTGTCATACCCGAGACCGCGGCTCATGATGAGCGCGCCAAGGTTGGCATATCCGAGACCTAGGGTGCGGAAAGCGTGCGAATTCTCAGCGATCGGCTTCGTCGGATAGCTGGCGCGATCTATCAGAATTTCCTGAGCGACGATGAACAAGCGTACCGCCGATTGGAATCGATCGACATCAAAGGATCCGTCGGGCTGTTGGAACCGGGCGAGGTTGAGTGACGCGAGGTTGCAGGCGGTGTCGTTGAGGAAGAGATATTCCGAGCAAGGATTGGTGGAGTTCTGGCGGCCACTGCCTTTGCAGGTGTGCCACTTGTGGATGGTCGTGTCGAACTGCATCCCGGGATCTCCGCAGGTCCATGTGCCCAATGCGATTTTCCTCAACAATTCACGCGCGTTTTTCTTTTCGCACGGTTCCCGATCGGTCACACGCCGCGTCCACCAATCGGACCCCTCGGTCGCCGCGTTCATGAATTCATCGCTGGTGCGCACCGATAGATTTTCGTTTTGAAACATCACCGATCCATAGGCGTCCCCATTGTAGCTGCCGTCGTAGCCTTGTTCAATGAGTGCCCATGCCTTTTTTTCCTCAATCGTTTTGGCCTCAATGAAATCCTCGATGTCCGGGTGCCAGTCTTTGAGCGTGTTCATTTTTGCCGCGCGGCGCGTCTTTCCACCTGATTTCACGGCGTTCGCCACTTGGTCGTAAATGCGGAGAAATGACATCGGACCGGAGGGTTTGCCTCCACCCGATAGTTTTTCGCGCGAAGATCGCAGAGTGGATAGATCGGAGCCGGTGCCCGACCCGTATTTGAAAAGCATGGCCTCTGAGGCGGCGAGGCGCATGATGTCTTCCATGTTGTCCTTGACGCTCTGGATGAAGCAGGCGCTCGCCTGTGGGTAATGATACTGGCCGGGCGCGCGGCGAGCGTTGCCGGTCTCGGATTCCCAATACCAGCCTCCTTCACCACCGTTCTTCCCCACACCGTATTGATGATAGAGCCCGACATTGAACCAAACCGGTGAATTGAATGCCCCGTATTGATGGAGACAAAGCCAGGTCAGGTCCTGATAGAAATGTTCCGCGCTTGCCTCATCGGAGAAGTAGCCATCTTCTAAGCCCCAGTCGGTGATCGTGCGGGTCACCCGATGGATGAGCTGCCGGACCGATTGCTCGCGGCCTCCCTGATAGGGATCCGTGCCATTTGACGCGTCACCATAAAAATACTTGGAGACGGCGATCTTCGTGGCGAGTTCACTCCATGATTTGGGCACCTCAACGTTTTCCTGACGGAACAACGGACTCCCATTGTCGCTCGTGATCTCCGCCGTGCGGTATTGCCACTCGATTTCATCAACGGGTGTGGTCTCTGGTGTGGCAATTTGGGGCTCAAACCCGAGGCCTGTGTGGGTCGGGGCGGGCGGGTTCATGCGGCGGACAGGTGAATCAAGGGTCGATGGGGACGAGTTCATGCAATGCAATG
>CAIYYV010000041.1 GCA_903930425.1 Akkermansiaceae bacterium
CCGCGTCCTGTCAGCCGCGTCCTGTCAGCCGCGTCCTGTCAGCCGCGTCCTGTCAGCCGCGTCCTGTCAGCCGCGTCCTGTCAGCCGCGTCCTGTCAGCGAACTGCTCACGCCCCCCATGCAAATACGTCGCAAATAACTCTTGCTGATTTCGCGAAAAGCGGAATCCTAATGTCATGCAGCGCAGTGTGAAAAAATCGGGACAGGCTATCTCGCGGACATTCTTGCTGATTCGGTGCCATCAATACTCACGACGCAGCAGAGAGTCCGCGATTTCCTCCAGTCGCACGGACTTTTTCCCTAACGGTTTGAGCGCGGCCATCGCGGAGCGGGTGAGGCGTGTGGCTTCTTTGCGGGACGCGTCCAATCCGAGCACCGAGGGATAGGTGGTTTTTCCGAAGGACTGGTCCTTTCCGGCTGTCTTGCCTAACACATCCGTGCTTTGGGTGACGTCGAGGATGTCGTCGATCACTTGGAATGCCAGGCCGAGCGAGTGGCCGAATTGGGTGAGGGCCTGAAGTTTGGCGGGACTGGCATTGGCGCTCATCGCGCCGAGGCGCAGGGCGCAGGTGAGCAAGGCGGCGGTTTTCGCCTCGTGGATGCGAACGAGGTCACGCCGGGTGAGTTTTTTTCTTTCTCCCTCGAGATCCATGACTTGGCCGCCGATGAGTTTTTTGCTACCGCCGGTGCTTGCGAATTCGGTGATGAAGTCGCGGGTGCCATAGCGTTTCGTGGTCGGGGTTTGTGAGAGCACGAGGAACGAATCGGTGAGAAGCGCGTCGCCGCATAACACGGCGATGCCCTCCCCATAAACTTTGTGGCAGGTGGGTCGACCGCGGCGCAGGTCGTCGTCGTCCATGGCCGGAAGGTCGTCATGCACGAGTGAGTAGGTGTGCATCAACTCGACCGCGCAGGCTGGGGCGAGGGCGTTAGAAATGCTGCCGCCGCAGGCCTCGGCTGCGGCGAGGCACAGCACGGGACGCAAGCGTTTGCCGCCGGCAAACACGACATAACGCATGGCCGCGTGAATCGTCGTCGGTCGATCCTTTGCACCGGGCAAAAACCCATCCATTACGCAATCTATTTCAGCCGCCCGGGCGGTGAGATATTCTTTGAGGGTCATAACCGGAGAGGAAAAGCGGGGCAGGGGAGTTACCGATTGCTTTCTTGAGGCATCCGACCTCGTGATGTTTTGTTAGAGGATTTCCGCGATTTGGACGGCGTTGAGAGCGGCTCCCTTGCGGACTTGATCGCCCACAACCCAGAGGTCGAGCGCATTGTCGAGCACGAGGTTTTGGCGGATGCGCCCTACGAGGCAATCATCCTTGCCGGTCGTGTCGAGCGGCATCGGAAAGATCTTCCGTGAGGGATCGTCGACGACTTGGATACCAGGTTTTCCGACAAACGCACGGCGGGCCGAATCTCCGGTGACCGGCCTCTCAAACTGCGCAGTGATGGAAACCGAGTGCGACCGATAAACCGGCACGCGCACACAAGTGCACGAGACGCGGAGTTCTGGTAGGCCGAGGATTTTTCGGCCTTCATGCAGCATTTTGAGTTCCTCCTTGGTGTAGCCATTTTCCGTGAACACATCGACTTGGGGAATCACATTGAATGCTATCTGACGGGGATAGACTTTGGGTGTGAACGATTGGCCGGCGGTGATGGCTTTGATTTGTTCCTCTAATTCGATGATGCCTTGGGCACCCGATCCGGAAACGGCCTGATAGCTCGACGCAATCACCGCGCGGAGTCCGAAGGCCTCGTGCAGAGGTGCCAGAGCCATCAGCGAGATGATCGTCGTGCAATTGGGATTGGCGATGATGTTGCGGGGATGAATGTTCGCGGCATCGGGGTTGATTTCAGGAACTACTAACGGAACATCGGCCTCCATGCGGAAAGCAGA
>CAIYYV010000042.1 GCA_903930425.1 Akkermansiaceae bacterium
CCAGCATCTATCTCAATGGCCAACTGGCAACCACACTCGCAGGCTTCAACACCAGCTATGAGGTGTTCCCGCTTTCCAAGGAGGCTATCAAGCTGCTCAAGCCCGGCAAAAATACCCTCGCCATCCATTGCCACCAAACCGTCGGCGGCCAAAATATCGATTGCGGTATCCTCGAGCCAGTCGAAGCAAAAAAATAACACCGCCATGCAGCCCGCCTCCCACCTCAGACGCTGCGCCAAGGCCGTCTGCGCACCCTCACAGACCCATCCCATGAACCCCGTTTTCCCCATGAAAAATACGAGACTGCTTCTAACAGGCATCCTAACAGCCGGACTGTGCATCACCGGCACCGGCATGGCGCAGATCCGCTCGGCCCGCGTCACCGTGCTGGCCGACAAACCCGGTATCAAAGTCAGCCCGTCATTGTGGGGCATCTTTTATGAAGAGATCAACCATGCCGGCGATGGCGGAATCTATGCCGAATTGGTGCAAAACCGCGCCTTCGAGGAAATCCAACCGGCCGCCGGTGCCAAAATGGAGGGCGATCAAATGGTCACTCCGCAAGGTTTCAAACATGACAAGTGGTATCAAAACACCTTGCATGCCTGGTCATTGATCGCCGAAGCGGACACCAAGGCCACCATCACGCTGGATACCGCCAAGCCCCTCAATGAAAAAACTCCCCACTCACTGAGACTCGACGTCCTACAAACAGGCACCCGCGCCGGATTCTCCAATGAAGGCTACTGGGGCATGTCCGTCAAACAGGCGGAAATCTATGACCTTTCGTTTTATGCCCGCACCGAGGGGAATCTCACAGTTACCGCCCAGTTGGAAAGTGCCGACGGGAAAAAAACCTATGCCAAAGCCACAGTCGCCGGTGTCACCGGAAATTGGCAACGCTATGCCTGCAAGTTGACCGCCACCGGAACGGACCCGAAAGCCCGTTTGTCACTCTGCATTTCCAAACCAGGCACCGTCTGGTTTGACGTGGTCTCGCTGTTCCCCAAAACCTACAAGAACCGCCCTAACGGATTGCGCTCGGACCTTGTCAAACAGTTAGAAGATCTCAGACCGGGATTCGTCCGGTTCCCTGGCGGCTGCGTGGTCGAAGGCGTCACCCTGGAAAACCGCATCCAATGGAAAAACACCATCGGCGATATCGCCCGCCGGCCGGGCCGATGGGACCTCTGGGGCTATCACAACACGGAAGGACTTGGCTTCCATGAATACCTTCAACTCTGCGAGGACCTCAACTCCGAACCGATGTATGTCGTCAGCGCCGGGCTGTCGTGCGCCTGGCGCAACCCCGAAGCCATCACCACGCCCGAGGCACTTCAACCGTATATCCAGGACACATTGGACGCACTCGAATATGCCAACGGCCCCGCTACCAGCAAATGGGGCGCGGAACGCGCCAAAAACGGCCATCCCGAGCCTTTCAATATCCGCTATGTCGAAATCGGAAACGAAAATTCGGGCGATCCGTATTTCAAGAATTACCGCCCGTTTTATGATGCGATCAAAGCGAAGTATCCCGACATCATCACGATCGCCGACTGCCCGATCCCTAACGCCCCGGTGGAAATTGTGGACGAGCACTATTATGTCGCGCCCGAGTGGTTTTTCGCCAACGCAAAAAAATACGACACCTACGACCGCAAGGGACCGAAAATCTATGTCGGGGAATATGCGGTGAACAGCAACGTGGGTTCAGGGAATCTGTTAGGTGCGCTTTCCGAGGCGGCTTTCATGATCGGCATGGAGCGCAACTCGGACATCGTCACCATGGCCTCCTACGCGCCCCTCTTCGAGAATGTCCACAACCGCGCCTGGGCCGTCAACTTGATCCGCTTTGACAGTGCGCGCAGCACCGGCCGCTCGTCGTATCATGTCCAGACGATGTTCAGCAAGCATCGCCCGGATGTGACATTGGCCACACAAGTCGAGGAAATCGGCACCCCCGCCCCAACCCTCCGCGGCGGCATTGGCGTCGGCACTTGGAACACCCAAGCCGAATACAAGGATATCCACGTCGAGCACGACGGCAAAACCCTTTTCCGCAGCGACTTCACCCAAGGAACGAACGGGTGGAAACTGATCGGCGGAACTTGGAAAACCGAAAATGCGGCGCTGAGCCAAACCGCCTCGGGAGACAACCGCTTGGCACTCGCAGGTGACGCGTCGTGGACCGACTACACGCTCACGCTCAAGGCCCGCAAATTGGGTGGGGCCGAAGGGTTTCTCATCCTCTTCCATGTGAAGGACGAGCAGAACATGGCGCAATGGAATATCGGCGGCTGGCGCAACGCCCGGTCCTCGGTGGAACAAAAAGAAAGCGGAACGAATAGAGAACTCGACAAGGGACCTGACGGAGGCATCGAGAGCCAGCGCTGGTATGATATCAAGATCGAGGTGCAAGGGAGTAAGGTCGTCTGCTCGCTGGATGGAAAAATCATCCAAACCATCACCCTGCAACCCCCACAAGCACCGGCCGCCCTCTACGCACTCGGCGGCAAGGATGAAAAAACCGGACAGATCATCATCAAGGCGGTCAATCCGGGCCCGCACGCGCTCGACACCACATTCCGCATCGAAAGCTCTGCCACCCTCACTCCCACCGCCCGGGTCACCACCCTCAGCAGCGCGAATCTCACAGATGAAAATACTCTGGAAGAACCCGACAAGGTCGTGCCGGTGGCATCCACCTTCGACGGGATCGGCCCTGAATTCCATTACTCCTTGAAACCTCACTCTCTAACCATTTTACAAATCGACACCGCCGCGCCAGCGACCGGTGCGTTGACCCCGTGGCCAAACGAGGCACCGGCCAACGGGCCCTTTCCTCAATCCGAATCATTGACCGGAGTGGTCTTCACGGGTCGCCACGCGGAATACACGGGCGCGGACACCTGGTATCCTTCATGGGCTGCGGACGGCAATCTCTATTCGCCCTGGACCGATGGCAATGTCAACGGACTCACTTCCTTTTCCGGCGGCGAAAATGCCAGCACCGGCCATGCCACAATTCTCGGCGACGACCCGCTCAAACTCACCGTGATCCATCAGGGCGTTTTCAAATCCAACCCGCGTCCGTATGATGGCCGCTACCCATGCGGCAGTTTGGTGCATGACGGCATCTGGTATTACGGCACTTACTGCCTGAACCCCTCCGGCTCCATCGCACACGAGGGCAAAACATTCAACTGGCCGTGGCTCGGACCTTTCGTTGGATTCAGAACCTCGCGCGACTATGGAAAAACTTGGACCGAAACCCCCTGCTCGCCCGCCAAACCACTCTTCGGCGAACACGCATTGAACGGTGAACCCCTTAAAATCGGCGCACCCCATTTTGTCGATTTCGGCAAAGGCATGCAACATTCTCCCGACGGCATGGCCTATCTCGTCGCCCAGGGTGCCAGCGACGGCCACAACCGCCGCTTCGCCTATAACAGTTGGATCACCGCCGACCAGGCATATCTCATCAGAGTGAAACCCGGAATCGACCAGATGAACGACGCCTCGAAATATGAGTTCTTCGCCGGCAATGCCGCAGATGGCACCGCCCGATGGACCCATGACTTCACTCAAATCAAACCCATCGCGGAATGGCGCGACCACATGGGCTGCGTCACCATGACCTACAATGCACCACTCAAAAAATTCCTGATGTGCGTCACGGATGGAACCACCACCGTCGCCCGATTCAATACCTATATCCTTGAATCCGATCGCATCACCGGCCCGTGGAAAAGGGTTTCCTATTTCAAACATTTCGGCGAACAGGCCTACTTTGTCAATTTCCCCTCCAAGTTCATCTCGGAAGACGGCCGGTCCTTGTGGCTGTGCTACTCTGGCAATTTCAGCGACGGCTGGGATGGCATCCGCTTCAAATCCATCCCGACCGGCAGCCGCTATGCCATGTGCCTTCAGGAAGTGCGCCTCGTCTCGCCTAACAACCCCATCACTCTGCCCACGAAGTAACGTGCAGCACACACCCATGCACATCACCTGTTGCC
>CAIYYV010000043.1 GCA_903930425.1 Akkermansiaceae bacterium
ATTTCCTCCCAGCCTGGTTTCCCGGACCGCCAAACGCCTGATCCCAACGCAGGCGTTTGGCCTCATGGGCCCCTTTTCTCCGCAACGCATGGGAGCAAGTCATTTTCTCGATAATAGGAGTCTCCTATTATTTCCTCGGAATCGGCGGAGCGGTCGGGAAATTAACGTGTCATTGGAGGGATGTGCTGCGTAGGATTTGCCTGCACGCACCGATGGACACTCCCGTTTTTCCCGCCCCGCGCGACACCGCCCCATGGGACATGAAACGTCCCTCCTCCGGCAGACAGCGCGTTCGTCGCGCGCTCCCGTGGTTGGGATGGGGCGTGTTGCTCGCGCTGGTGGCTTGGGGATTGTGGCCGAAGCCCATCCTCGTTGAAACAGGCGTGGCCGCGCGCTCAGCGCTGACCGTGCGTGTTTCCGAGGAAGGAAAAACCCGCGTGCGCAACCGCTATGTCGTCGCCGCACCGGTCGCCGGAATCATGCGTCGTGTGACGCTCAAACCAGGCGATGCCACGGACGCCGGCAAAACCGTTCTCACTACGATCGAGCCGGTGGCCGCCCCGCTGTTAGATCCGCGTGCCCGCGCCCAGGCGGAGGCCGTTGTTTCCATGCATGAGGCGTCGCGCCGCAAGGCCGCCGAGTCGCTCGTGGCTGTGAAAAGCGCGTTGGAAATGGCCGTGGCCGATCGCGACCGGATGCGATCGGTGAGGCAACCCGGCACACTTTCCGAGTCCGACCGCGATCGCATGGAATCCGAGGCGTCGATCAAGGCCGCGGAAATGCGGGCCGCGGAGTTTGCGCTTCAGGTGATTGATTACGAATTGGCGCAGGCCCGCGCCGTGCTTGCGCGGCCCGACGCCGTGTCTCCTAACAATCTTGTGGAGCTGAGGGCACCGGTGAACGGCCGCGTGCTCAAGGTGATGCAGGAAAGCGAAACCATCGTCACACCCGGCTCGGCAATTTTGGAAATCGGCGACCCCGCAGACATTGAGATCGAAGCGGAGATTCTTTCGCGTGATGCGGTGGCCATCGCGCCCGGCTCCTCGGTGGAGATTGACCAATGGGGCGGCGAGACCTCACTCAAAGCGCGCGTCCGCCGCGTCGAACCCGCCGCGTTCACCAAAATCTCCGCCCTCGGCGTGGAAGAACAACGGGTCATCGTGCTCAGCGATCTGTTAGAGACTCCCCCAACCGCAAAACCGCTGGGTGACCGCTATCGCGTCGAAGTCCGGGTGGCGGTGTGGCACTCTGATGGCGTCCTGGTGGTGCCAGCCGGTGCCTTGTTCCGCGAAGGCAACACTTGGAAAACATTTATCTATCAGAATGGGAGGGCCCGTCTCAGTTCACTGGAAGTGGGTCATGGCGACGGCCGCCTCACGGAAGTGCTCGCCGGTTTGCAAGCGGGCGACAAGGTGCTGCTGCATCCGCCGGACGCGGTGAAGGACGGGAGCCGCGTGACCGAGCGGGTGACGGGGTCAGGATTCAGCGGCTGATATCATTTTGATAGACGAGTTTGAATCCGCTCTGGTGGAGGATGGCCACGGCGAATTCATAGTCCTCGACATGCATGGCCAGCATCGAGTGGCCGTGCGCGCAGGGCAGCAGGGCATAGGCGAAATCGACATTGGTTTCCGCGATCATGAGTGATTCAAGACACTGAAGCAGGCCGGGGCCCGTTTCACGCAAGGAGACAACGATCAATTCGCAAAGGGCATAAGAGATGCCTTTTTCCATGAAAATTTGTTCGGTGGTCTCCGGGTCGGAAACGACCAAGCGCGCCACCGTGGCATCCCGCGAGTCTTGCAGGCTCAAACCGAGGACCTCGATGCCCGAGGCCCGGAGCAACTTGAGCATGGCGGCCAAGGTCCCGACACGATTGGCAAGCATGACCGAAAACTGACGGATGGGCACGCCATGATCAATGAGGAGATCCGATTTCATACGACGATACTAGCAAAAGAATCGGCGCAGACACAATTTGAAAAGCGCGCTGAGACAAATCATTCTGGAGATGAACGAGGCATCGATGCGGATTCGCGGCTTGTTTGACCGGTCGATCCGCGACACCCTCGGCCATGGAAAGCCACGAATGGTTTGAAAACACCGATGCGGGAAAAGTCTATTACCGCGGGAATTACCAAGGCGGCAAGTGGACGATCATGACAACGACCCAAAAGCGTGATCCCACATGGACGGACATCACCCCGGTGACCGAACCGATCTGGCGCGATCTCCGCGAGATCGTTTGGAAAAAATACCAACGCAAACGCTGCCCGTGGGAACGCGTCGCCGATCTCGACAAAATCCTGGGCGACGATCCTCCCGCAAAGTGATCGCAACAACGGAAAACGTGGGCGGCACGACCACCCCCCCGTGAGACCGGCGTTACAGCGACTCCGATGGATAGCGGAAATGCGCTTCGATTTTGTAATCGAAAAGCACGTTTTCCCATTTCATGCTGGCACCCAAATGGTGGACGACCCAGGGGTCTGAGGCACGGTTGCCGAGACCGGGCACCACGATGCCGATATGCAACTCCGCATTGGCGAGTGACCAGATGACGATATCGCCCGGGTGATAATCCGCAGGTTCGCGGGATGGGGTGAGCGATTGTCCTTTGCGTTCGAAGAAGCGGCGCAGGTTGGCGACCCGGCGGTGATCGATATTCGTGTCAGGTGCAAGGGATCCCCATAATTGGGGGTAGAGGCGGAAATGTTGTGCCATATCCTCGTGCACTTCCTGTTGGAGATCGATGCCGAGTTTTCGATAGCAACGAATGATCACATCCGCAGCAGCTCCCTTGTGCGCGGCCACATCGCCATTGGGATAACTGATTTTATAATAAGAAGGATCGAGCACGACCGGATCACCCGAATACGCCAAAGCGGCGGCCGCCAGCTTCAGGCCGGGGGCCTGAGATTGCTCGAGCGAAGAGATCAACAAGGCGGCTTGCTCCGTGGAAACCCCTTCCTGCGTCGCTTTGAGAAAGGGCACCAATGGACGACCAAACCAACAGGCCATTCCCACGGCGATCACCCCGATCACCCATCCCCCGAAAAAATGGGGCTTTTTCCGCGGCAGCGGGCGCGGGCCGATGTATTCAATCGTGCTGTAAAATCCGGGACGTGAACGGGAGCGAGCCATGAACAATCTTGTCACGCGCTTGAAACCACATCTTCCGTAAAAAAGCGATGCTTTTCACGGATTATTTTTGGACGTGGTTTTGAGCGGGGATTTTGGGGTCCCGGCTCGACAGCGGTGACTCACACAGACTAACATAACTCATGACGATTTTCACCAGTCCGAAACCACTTCATTGGGGAGCCTTGGATGTGCCAATGATCGGCTTGGATCACGACTGGTATGGGGAGCCATTGCTGCCGCCCGCTGCCTTTTCCCTGGCCATGGACGCTCAACGGTTATGGTTCATCGCGCACCACCGCAAAGCGGCGCAACTGCATCCACTGGCTCGTCCTGGCAGATTCCAATCAGAGCTTTGGACGCATGATGTGGCGGAGTTGTTCATCGCCGATCCCGTGAGTGGTCGTTATTTTGAATTCAACCTTGCACCGAACGGTGCCTGGTGGTCGTGCGAATTCACTGCCCCCCGCGTCCGCGCCGAAGAAATCGATATCGTCATGCCCGAAGTCGCCACCTTTTCGGATCTCTCTGCAGACGGCGCCTGGGTCGCTGCGATGGCGATCCCTCTCGATTTGCTCCGCGCACGATTGAATTTCGGGCCGAAGACGCGCGCCAACGTGACCGCCATCCTTGAATCGCCCGACCAAAAGTTTGTCACTGCGGCCGACCTCGGCGGTGGCACGCCGGATTTTCATCTGCCCGGAAAATTCCCCGAGCTCGTTTTTGCCCCACTTTCCCCATGAGCCCGCGCGATCCGCACGCGGCCACCACGGATGCTCTCCTTTTTCACGTACGCTTGTGATTCAACGTTTTCACATTGAAGATTTGATTGCCCAAGACACGACGGGCGTGATCTTTCGTGCACTCGACACGGAGACCGGCAGGCCCGTGGCGGTGCGCCGGTTTTTCCCGTTTGGGGCGAGCGGCGGCGGGCTTCAACCGGACGAGCAAGACGCGTATCGCCTTGCCGTGGATCGGCTCGCCGGGCTGAGCCACCTTGCCCTGCGTTCTGTCATCGGTGGCGGTTGTGATCCGGTCGACGGCATGCCATTCCTTGCCACCGAATGGATCGAGGGGGATTCGATATTGGAGTTTCTCACGCAGGGCCCGATGCCTGCGGAATTCGCCATCGAGTTGATTGATCAGGCCTTAGAAGTTTCCGAATTGCTTTCTCGTGAGCTCGATGAAGAAGCGGTCTGGGTGGAAACCGCCTTGCCCATGATCATCGCGGGCCATGAATCCAGCGGCCGGCGATTCACGTTTTGGATTTGCCCGCTCAAATGGTTAGGCGCTCACCAAAAATCGCGCGGACTCACCTCAATCATCACCCTCACTGAGGAAATCATGGGATGGAAAGGACTGCGCGTAAAGGACCACGCGGGTCAAGGACTCGGCGGCTGGCTCAAATGGCTTCGTCTCGCGTCGGCCACCGCCACCTTGCGTGAAACCCGGGAAAAACTCGCCGTCTCGGTGGCCGAGGCCGCCGCGGCTGCGGCACAGCATCTCGCGGCACAGGCCATTCGCCCGCCCCCCCAAAAGACCCGCTCTCAAAACTCCAAATTCCTCTGGTTGATCAACTTCACTCTCCTGGCTGTGGCGGCCGGATTGGGAGTCTGGTGGCTTCAGATCAAACGCCTGCGTGAAATGGATGCGCCCGTTCCCGACAATGCGTCATGGTTTGCCGCGTGGATGCACCACGACGCCGGCCAAGCCGCGCCGGCAGCCGTCCCCGTTCCGGCTCCGGCTGAGGAAGTCGACGAAGCCGATGACGAGGCTCCCGTCGCGAGTGCTTCCAAGGACCCGCCAGTCCCCGCCGAAAACAACCCCGGCGTGATCCCATGGACGAATCGCGATCTCCTTATGGCCAATGGGCGCCGTGAGGTCACTGTGGAGGGCGTCTTGGCGGATATCACGTTTTCAAGAAATAAAAAGACCCTCTATCTTCTTTTCACAAAAGAGGAAGACCGTGCCGCCGCCTGTGGCGCAGTCGTCCTCAAAAACGCCTCTCCGGATCTCTCAGAAAAAGCGCTCAAACCACTGATTGGCCAGACGCTCCGCGTGCGGGGCGTGGTGAGATTGCCAAAAGTCGGCCATCCGCGGCCTGAGATTCAAATCAAGGATCGCGCGGCGATTCAGATGGTGAAATGAGATCCTTGCGGCCCGGATCACTTTCCCCTTTGCACGGGATGGGTTCCACTGTTGCTTGGTGCCACCAAAATGCGCTGTTTTTATTCAAAACAATTGGAACTGAAATTGCCGTCAGGCCACCCGTTTCCCATGGAAAAATTTCGGGTCTCCAAGGACATGTTGTTAGAAACCGGCGTTCTCCGTCCTGAGGAAATCATCGAAGTCGAGGCGACCGCCAGCCATCTGCTCCTGCGGGTTCACGAGCCAGGATATGTTAGAAAAATCGAGACCGGCTTGCTCGGGCACCAGGAGCAATCGTTGTTAGGTTTTCCGGTCACGCCGCAGCTTTACGCCCGCAGCGCGACGGAAGTCGAAGCCACGCGCATGGCGTGTCACGCGGCCTTGGCGGAAGGCGTGGGGGTTTGTCTTGCGGGGGGCACGCATCACGCGTTTCGGGATCACGGTGAAAGTTTTTGTGTGTTCAATGATGTGGCCGTAGCCATCAGGGATCTGCAGTCCCGTCATCCGCTTCTCAAAATCATGGTGGTGGACACCGATGCCCATCAAGGAAATGGCACGGCCTCATTGCTCGCCGAAGACCCGCGCGTTTTCACCTATTCAATCCATGTCGGGCGGCCACACCCGCTGCCTCAAATCGCCGGATCGCTCGACATCGAGACCGTGCGCGATGTCGGCGGGGACTCGTATTTGAAGCAATTGTTCAGCAGTTTGGCGGCGGCGCTTGATGCTTTTTCTCCGGATTTGGTGGTGTGGGTTTCCGGGGCGGACTCGCACCGCAATGACCGGCTGGGGCACATGCAGCTTTCCCTCAAGGACATTCAGCGTCGCGACGAGGTGTTGTTAGGGGCCTTCATTCGGAACCGGATTCCGGTGGCCGTCCTTTATGGTGGCGGATACAACCGCCAACCGGAATTCACCGCTAAACTCCACCGCAACACGATCGCCACCGCTAAAAAACTCGCCTTTCAAATCCGCGGGCTTTAAGCGCGGCCTGTCTCCATAAACGCTTGTCACTGCGGAACCTGTGGGTTAAGCCCCCTCGCCTATGGCAAATTACCGTGTACTCGTCGCAGACCCGATTTCAGAAAAGGGCGTGGAGGCGCTCCGCAATGCGGAAGGCATTTCCGTCGAGGTGAATACCGGCCTCAAACCGGATGCGCTCCTTCAAATCATCGGCGATTATCACGGCCTCGTGGTGCGATCTCAAACGAAGGTGACGCCCGATGTTTTTGCCGCAGCCAAAAATCTGAAAGTGATCGGCCGTGCCGGTGTGGGGGTGGACAATATCGATCGCACTGCCGCGACTGACCACGGGGTCGTCGTGATGAACACCCCGAGCGGCAACACGATTTCCACGGCCGAACATGCTTTCACCTTGATGCTCGCACTGGCCCGGAACATCCCGCAGGCGCACGCTTCAATGATCGCCGGCAAGTGGGACCGCAAGTCGTTCGAGGGGGTCGAACTCCATGGCAAACGCCTCGCGATTCTCGGCATGGGCCGCATCGGCACCGAGTTTGCGAAACGCGCCCAGGCATTCGGCATGTCCGTCACCGCCTATGATCCCTTCCTCACGGCGGCCCGCGCCCAGTCGCTGAAAGTCGACCTTGCCCAGAGCGCGGAGGAGGCGCTCACCGGTGCCGACGTCGTCACCCTGCACATCCCGCTCACTGCGGAAACCCGGCACCTCCTGAATGAGCCGCGGCTTCGCCTCATGAACCCAGGTGCCTTGGTCATCAACTGCGCCCGCGGCGGGCTGGTCGATGAAGCCGCCGCCAAGGAGTTGTTAGAATCAGGGCATCTCGCGGGAATTGCGTTAGATGTATTTGAAACCGAGCCACCAGCTGCGGATTTCCCTTTGTTTTCCTGCAAAAAATGTGTGTTCACCCCGCACCTAGGCGCGTCGACTGCAGAAGCTCAGGAAAACGTCGGCATCGAAGTGGCCCAACAGGTGCGGGACTTCCTTGTCACCGGCGAAATCCGCAATGCCGTCAACATGCCGAATCTTGACAGCCACACGCTGGAGAGTGTCGGGCCCTACCTCGACCTCGCCCACTCGCTGGGCAAGTTGCTTTCCAAGATTGCCCCCGCGCAGTGCGATGCCATCCGAGTTTCCTATCTCGGGCCGGTTTCCGAATTGGACACCGAACTCATCACTCGCATGACCCTCACGGGTTACTTGGCTGCCGCTCACAATGAATCGCAGGTCAATCTCGTCAATGCCCCGGCGGTCGCCAAAACGCTCGGTCTAGCAGTTGCTGAGTCCACCGTGGCCCTGGCCACCAACTGCACCGAATTGATCGAGGTTTCCGCCGTCAAGGGCAATGAAGTCTGCACAGTCGCCGGAACCTTCTATGGCAAGACCGCCCGTATCGTGCATATCGCCGGCCACAACGTCGAAACCCACCCGCAGGGCCGCTTCCATTTTGTCGAAAATGACGACCGCCCGGGCCTCGTCGGCCAGATCGGCACGTCTCTCGGCAACGCCGCAATCAACATTGCCAACATGGCACTCAGCCGCTCGAACGACCGCAGCCGTGCCGTCACCGTGATCGAAGTGGACACCGAACCGCCCACTCAATTGCTGGCCACCCTGCGGGCCACCCCCGGAATTATCCGCGTGTTGAGCTTCGATCTGTGATCCGACATCGGTGAACCCAACCCACGGCTCAGGATCAGTTGCCTAAGCGCAGCGTCTCCGCTATGCCTGTCATCACGATGCCAGCGAGCGAACCGAAACCGATGATCTCACGCTACCGCCTGAAGGCGCGCGGCTTGCTCAACTCAATCTCCAGGCGACACGACTTCGATGGCGCGCTCATCCAGATAGACGGCGGATTCGGGTGCCTCCACCCGTGGCCCGAACTCGGCGACCCGTCGTTAGAAAAATGTTTGGCGGATCTGGCGGGTGACCGGCGATGGCCGATCGTGAGGCGGGCGGTCCGCTGCGCGGAATATGACCGGGTGGCCCGCGAATTCGAACATTCCTTGTTCGAGGATATGGAGGTGCCGGAAAGTCATGCCACGCTCACCCGACAAAATCGCGAGGCCGTGGCCCTCGCGGTGGATGCCGGATTCACCACGGTGAAACTCAAGGCCGGACGCGATCCGGCAGCCGAGGCCGGGTTTCTCGAGGCAATGGTGGCGGAGTTTCCCTCACTGAAGTGGCGGCTGGATTTCAATGAATCGTTAGAATCCGGAGAAACCGCAGAATTTCTGTTAGGTCTTTCCAAGAACGCCCGCGCGGCGATTGATTTTGTCGAGGACCCGTGCCCGTATTCGGAATCCGCATGGATCGACCTTCACCGCAAGACGGGCGTGAATCTGGCCATCGACCGCGAGGCGGCACCGCTTCATTCCGCCGCGCAGGTCATGGTGATCAAGCCCGCGGTTGACGAGCCATTTTTGCTTGGGGAGGCGGCCATCCGCAACCGCCAACAAGTGGTGCTCACAAGTTATATGGATCATCCGGTCGGCCAAACCTTTGCCGCGTGGGAGGCTGCGCGACTCGGATTGCAATTCCCCGGTTTGGTCGGTCTTTGCGGGTTACAGACGCAGTCATTGTTTGAGGAGGATGCATTCAGTGAAATGCTGGGTGCGGGGTCGCCGGTCTTTCAGGTGCCCGAGGGAAATGGGCTGGGATTTGATGATTTGCTGGACGCCTTGCCATGGAAGCGACTTATCTAACATCCGCCGATTTCTGGAACGACCGCGCGCCTGTCGCCGCAGCGGAATTCCCCGGAAAAATCCCCGCTGATCCAGAGCTGCGCGGGCATGTCCTCTTCGCCACCTCGGGCAGCGCGGACCATCCGCGGTGGATCGCCCTGTCCAAATCCGCGTTGCGGGAATCCGCAGCGGCAGTCAACCGCCATCTCACAGTCGGTCCCGACTCGTGCTGGGGTCTCGCGCTCCCGACGCAGCACGTCGGCGGCTTCGGCGTGGTGGCCCGCGCGGCGGCTGCGGATTGCGCGCTGCGTGAGTTCCGCGGTCGATGGAATGCGCCGGTCTTCGCGCAATGGCTGACCGATTATCAAGTGACGCACACCTCGCTCGTGCCCGCGCAGGTGTTTGATTTGGTCGCCTCGCAAGTCACGGCACCGGCCTCGCTCGTGGCCGTCGTTGTCGGGGGTGGCCACCTCGACGCACCGACTGGCCAAGCGGCGCGCGCCCTCGGTTGGCCGGTTCTCGCAAGTTATGGCATGACCGAGGCCGGCTCGCAAATTGCCACCCAGGGAATGGATTCGCTGGGCACTCTCTATCAGCCTGCCCCGCTCCCGTTGTTGCCGATCTGGCAGGCGGAAACCACCCCAGAGCAACTCCTCTGCATTGCCGGACCGGCCCTGTTTTCCGGATGGATGGTGAGCGAGGGGGCCGGGTGGGCCTTTCATCCGCGCCCCTCACCGTGGCATCCAACCCGCGACCGCGTCACCTTGTCAGAACGGCTTCTCACCCCGATCGGCCGCGCGGACACCCAGGTCAAGGTGCTCGGTGAACTCGTCGATTTGGAGTCGCTCGAACGCGAGCTGGCAGATCTGTCAGCTGGCAGGTTGACACCCGGTTCAATGGTGATCGTGGCCGTTCCGGACGCGCGCGCCGGGCATCTGTTAGTTCCGGTTTTCGCTGAATCCACGGATGCTTCGTCGGTCACCGAGGCCCTCATCCGCTATGCCGCAATCGCCCCGGGGTTCCGCCGCTTGCTGGCTCCCGTGCGGCTCGACTTCCTCCCTGTTAGCCCGTTAGGAAAACCGCGCCGCGCAGAAATCATGGCCGCGATACTGCCTCTCTTGGAAAATCATTCTTGCCGGTAATCCTGTTAGGCGCTGGGCGTGATTTCCACTTGGGGTTCAGATCACGCCGAGCGACTTACCGGTTTTGACGAATGCGTCGATCCCTTGGTCGAGTTGTTGGCGGGTGTGGGCGGCGCTGATCTGGGTGCGGATCCGCGCGGCTCCCTGCGGGACCACCGGATAGAAAAACCCGACGGCATAAACGCCGTGACCAAGCAGGGAGTCGGCAAATTTTTGGGAAAGCGCGGCATCACCTAACATCACGGGGGAAATCGGGTGATCCTTGCCGGCGATGGTGAACCCGGTCTGGGCCATGGCGCTGCGGAAGTAGTCGGTGTTGGACTTCACCCGATCGGCCAGTTCGGTGGAGGCCGTGAGCATCTCGAGGACCTTGAGCGAGGCGGCGACGATGGGCGGGGCGATGGTGTTAGAAAACAAGTAGGGTCTGGCACGTTGGCGGAGCAGTTCGATGACTGCCTTGTTGCCGGAGGTATATCCGCCGGACGCGCCGCCAAGCGCCTTGCCGAGGGTGCCGGTGGTGACATCGATTTTTCCGAACAACCCGCAGTGTTCGTGGGTGCCGCGTCCGCGAGCGCCGAGAAACCCGGTCGAGTGGCAATCGTCAAAATGCACCATGGCGTCGTATTTTGCGGCGAGTGCGTGGATGGAATCGAGTTGGGCGATGATGCCATCCATCGAGAACACGCCATCAGTGGTGATGAGTTTAAAGCGCGCGCCGGCGGCATCCGCCTGTTGGAGTTTGGCTTCCAGATCGGCCATGTCGTTGTTGGCATAACGAAAACGCTTGGCCTTGCAGAGCCGGACGCCGTCGATAATCGACGCGTGGTTGAGTGAGTCGGAAATCACGGCGTCCTCGTCACCTAACAGCGTTTCGAAGAGGCCGCCATTGGCGTCGAAGCAAGAGGGAAACAAAATGGTGTCCTCGGTGCCGAGGAATTCCGAGAGGGCGGCCTCGAGTTGTTTGTGGAGGGATTGCGTGCCGCAAATGAAGCGCACGGAGGCCATGCCAAATCCCCAGCGGGTGAGTGCGGCCTGGGCGGCGGCAACAACCTGTGGATGATCGGCAAGGCCGAGGTAATTGTTCGCGCAAAGGTTGATGACAGTGCGGCCGTCATTGAGGCGCACGGTGGCATTCTGGGATGAATCGATCAGCCGTTCACGTTTGTAAAGACCGGCGGATTCAATTTCCGTGAGCGTGGATCGAAGCGAGGCAAGCAGGAGGGGCGACATCATGGCGGCACGATCATGCAGGATCGGCCGTGCTTTGGAATCGCGAATTTAGGCGGGCGGCGCGGCAGACGGTGCCTCCGGGGCGAGGATGACCTGGGTTTTCGCCCATTCGTCACCGAGGCGGCGGCCGCGCTCGGGTTTGTCCTCACGGGTGAGCAGGACAATCCATTCGATGAAGGCAAAGAAAGGAATCGCGAGCACGGCATTGCGGATGAGCGCCGGCTCCCAATTGCCAATCAATGATTTTCCCTCGAGCGTGACTACCCGGAGCTTCATCGCTTTTTTCCCGACGCTTTGGCCGTTCAAAAACGGCAGCGAATCCCGCGTGACCAAATAACCAAAACCCACGAGCCATGAAATATGCGACGCGAAATGCGGTAAAATCTGCGCCACGACGATTTGCAGACCCACGGCCACAAGGGCGTCAATGAGAGCGGCCACAATCCGGGTGCCAAAGGGCGCAAGACTTCCGGCCTCACCCGCCACCGCATCCGGAACAACGGCAGTTTTCACCAGCACCACCGGGGGGGCCTGCGTGGAATCGAACGCCTCTTTCGAAGGCGGCAATGACGGCTGCGGCAAATCCGGACTGGGAATCACTGAGGGCACTGACGGGAGCGGTTGTTCATCCATGACAATGCCTTCGATACCACATCATCCCGAAAGGTCGAGGAGGATTTTAATGACCGCGCTTGATTGAAATCCAGACCATGCGTGCCCTGCCTAACCAAAATCGAAGGTGGCTTGCGGGGTGTTTTTCACTGGGGCTTCCAGTGTCACGCCCTCGCGCAATCCAGCGGCGGAGAACCGGATGAAGCGACTGAGTGCGGCGTCCATGGCGGGCGGTTCCTCCGTGCCGCTTGAGACGGGTTCGAGCCTGTCTTGGTTCATGAGCAAGTGGATCAAGCCGCCGACCATCAGATGAATCCGCCAGATCAATTCGTCGGCGGCCAGCGACGGCAGGGCGCGGCCCAATGCGCGGGTGAAGCGTTCGTTGACACGGTGCATCGAGGCTTCCATGGCGACCGGGCAGTCATCGCCCTGCAGGGAAAATATCCGTCCAAGCAATTTGCATAACAATCGTTCGGGCATTGCGGACTTGCGAGTGATGCCCACTAACGGACGCGCGAAGGCATCCAGGATTTCTTCTAGCGGCAGCGATTTTCCGGATGTTTTGCGTTCCGCGGTTTCGAGCCGCACCAGTCGTTCCTCGTTGACCGGGGTGAGGTAGCGCGAGATCACCAGAGCGACCAGTCCGTCACGGGTCCCGAAATGATAGTTGATCGCCGCCACATTGGCGTCCGCGCGGTGGGTGATGTCGCGCACCGAGACCGCCTCAAACCCGCGCTCGGCAAACAATTGTTCCGCAGCATCTAACAAACGCTGCTTCGATTGGGATTGGGTGGCTGGGATTTCACGCATGGGACGGCCTCCAATCAATCGGATCTGCTGCCGATGTCAAATGTCGGATCAACCGAGCGATTTCGCCTGACGAGCGGTGGCTTTGAGGCGCAGCGCATTGAGGGCGATGAAGCCGGTGGCGTCATCCTGATTGTATGCAAGCTCCTGACCGCCCTCCATGGTGGCGATGGCCTCTGAATACATGCTGAATGGCGACCGGCGGCCCGCCTGCATGACATTGCCTTTATACAGTTTGAGGCGCACTTCACCCGTGACGGTTTTTTGCGTTTCGGTGACGAGTGCCTGGATCGCCTCGCGCTCGGGGGCAAACCAAAAACCGTTATACACGAGTTGAGCATACTTTGGAATCAGGCTGTCGCGGATATGCATCGACTCGCGGTCCATCACGAGCGTCTCGAGGTCGCGGTGCGCGGCAAGCAGGATGGTGCCGCCCGGGGTTTCATAAATGCCTCGCGATTTCATGCCGACAAAGCGGTTTTCCACGATATCGACGCGGCCGATTCCATTGCGCCCACCTAACAGATTGAGCACGCGCATCACGCCGTAGGGCGAGAGGAGCGCATAGCCGTCGCGTTGTCCGGTGGCGGTCACATCGCCCAACTCGGTGATGATGCCATGGAGGTTCTCATGCTTGAGGCCAATGGCATTGCCTTTTTCAAACAGGATTTCCAGGGTCTCCGGACAGTCCGGTGCGTCTTCCGGGGAAACCGACAGCACATACATGTCGCGGTCGGCCGGAGTGGTGGCGTCATACCACGGGTCTTCCATGGCACCGGCCTCGAACGAAATGTGGAGCAGGTTGCGGTCCATGGAATACGGCTTCTTCATCGACGCCTTGATGGGAATCTGGTGAGCCTCTGCATAGGCGATCATTTCCGTGCGGCCGGGGAACTGGGCCCGGAACGATGCGTCTCGCCACGGGGCGATGCACTTGACGTGGGGAGCGAGGGCGGCGGCGGAGAGTTCGAAGCGGACTTGGTCGTTGCCCTTGCCTGTGGCACCGTGGGCGATGGCGTCCGCGCCTTCGGCCAAGGCGACTTCCATCATGCCCTTGGTGATGCACGGGCGGGCGATCGAAGTGCCTAACAAATACCGGCCTTCATACACCGCGTTCGCCTGGATCATCGGGAAAATGAAATCGCGGGCGAAGTCCTCGCGCAGATCACCGATGAAACATTTGGAAGCGCCGGTCGAAAGCGCCTTGGCCTCCAGGCCGTCGAGCTCATCGCCTTGGCCGACATCGGCGCAATAGGCGATGATTTCGGCGGAGTATTTTTGTTTCAACCAGAGCAGGAGGACGGAGGTGTCGAGCCCTCCAGAATAGGCGACGAGAATTTTCATGTCGGCGCGGAGCCAAGCACGAAGCGCCTGTGCGGGCAAGGGTGAAACCGCGTCATGCAAATGGGATCGCCTCGGGTCCGGGATTGGTTTTCACTCGGCCCGTGGCCGTTTCCTTGTTCAAGTCCTGCCTGTTAGCCGCGCGATTCAAGACCTTGCCCGCGGCGATCGTGCCCGTTTGGGTGGCTTGTGTGTTGGCGTGGAAAATCCGCCGGGTGTTTGACCCGTCGCTCGCGCTGTGCACCTTGTGCGCGGCTCTTGCCATCCAACTCGCAACCAATTTTTTCAATGATGCGATTGATGCCCGGAAGGGTGCCGACACCGCGCGCCGGCTCGGCCCGGTCCGGGTCACCGCATCCGGGTTGATGCGGCCGCGCGCGGTAATGGCGATTGCCTCGGGGTTTTTGGGGGTGGCGATGGCTTGCGGAATGCTGCTCTATCAGGTGCGTGGTTGGCCGGTGTTGGCGATCGGGGTTCCCTCGTTGCTGCTGACATACGGCTACACGGGCGGGCCATTTCCACTCGCCTACCGCGGGATGGGCGAGGCGTTTGTGATCCTTTTTTTTGGCGTCGTGGCGGTGGCGGGTTCGGTGTTCATCCAGACCGGCGAGTGGCTGCCTGCCGGATTTTTGTTAGGTCTTCAAATCGGCCTGCTTTCGGCGGTGCTCATTTCCATCAACAATTTCCGGGATCGGGACGAGGACGCGACGACCGGCAAGCGCACCTTGGCGGTGCGTTTCGGGCCGCAGGTGGCGGAATGGTTGATCCGGCTGGAGATTGGGTTGGCGGCGATTGGAGGATGGGTGTGGGTGGCGATGGATGCCCCATCCTTTGCGTGGGCAAGCGTTCCGGTGTTAGGGATCGGTTGGCACATCATCCGGGGACTGCGCGCGGTGCCGTCGGGTCCGGATTGCAACCGCTTGCTGGCGCTGGGCGGCGTCCAATTGCTGTGTTTTGCCGTCCTGTTTCATTTGGCAGCGCGGATTGCGTGATCCCTGATCCCCGTGTTGCGCCCGAACTTTTTCTTGGCATTCGGACAGGGAATGCGCAGTGTCGCGTTGCCGCTCCCCGGACGGTTGCAATGCCCGCGCAAGCGGGGGTTGAGGAAAGTCCGGACACCACAGGGCAACGCGCCTCATGAAAGTGGGGGACGGGAACCGCGAGGAACCCGGACGGAAAGTGCCACAGAAAACATACCGCCGATGGCCCGCAAGGGCACAGGTGAGGGTGAAATGGTGGGGTAAGAGCCCACCGCGCTTCGGGCAACCAAGGCGGCACGGCAAACCCCGCGTGGTGCAAGACATAACAGGGGAAGGGCGGCCCGCCCGTTTGATCTCCGGGTATTAGTCGCACTCCGCGCAAGCGGGGCACCCCGCGCAAGCGGGGTGAGAGAAATAACCGTCCAGTCCCGCGAAAGCAGGATGGACAGAATCCGGCTTACAGGGGAGCGGCACTCCCCCACTCTTTCATGAGGTCACCTCCTCTGTGCCCGAGGTGGCTGACACGCCCACAAGTGGCGCATCGGGCAAGGCCGTCGAAAAGCACCAAGCCCCGCCGGGCCTGTCCGACAGCGGACGCGCGAGCCCGAGGCGCTCCATGAGATGCATCAAATAGGCGCGTGAAGCTGCATTTTTTTCCGCATGGAGGACCGCCTCCACATCGGCCTGACTGAGCACTCCCGCGAGTTTTTCCGCGCCCCGAAGCAGGGCATAAAGGTTTCGGGTGAGCCATTCCGGTTGAAGCATCATGGCTTCTAACAGGATTTGGCCGTTCCGATAATTGAGCGCGGTTCCCAGATGGTGCAGGATGTCTGATAGATAGTCCTGTTGTCCCTCGTCGTTCACTCCATGAGTCACACACAGTGCGCGGTAGTCGTCCTGATTCAGGGTAGTCGGCCGGGTGACGGGAGCGGTGAGCGAGCGGTGCACGGCGTGCCATTCCTCGGGGAAAGGTTCGCGTGCCCATGGCATCCGGTCCACCTCGCGGCACAGCGCGGTTTTCAAGGCGGGGACGCCCTTTTTTGTCTTACAATCCATTTCCACAAAACCGCGGATGAACGGGTAGCATTCGCGCAGCGCGATCCGATCGACCTCCGGCCGACAACCGGCGACGTTCCACTGGTTCATCGCCACAATCACCGGCGGACCCTGCCCCGAATCATCTGATCCATGCGCTTGAATCAGCCGCAGCCAGTAGTTCGCATCCTCCCGCTCGCGGTGGCCCCGACCGGATAACACCACCACATACAGCGCCCGATTGCTGAAAAAAATCGGATGCAGGGCGCGGGTGATTTCCTGCCCGGAAAAATCCCAGACATGCACCGTGACGGGCGGCCCTTGGCAGCCATCCATCGTCCAGTCGCACAGCGCGACCCCGGCCGTGCCCGCTTCCCGATCCCGAAACGGCAGGTCCCTCAAAGCTTGGACCACACTCGTCTTGCCCGCCCCGCTCATTCCTAACACCATGAGCCGTGCCTCGTTCAAGGGACGCGTGTTCCCCGCCAAGCGCGCAAAATAAAAATCCAAAATCGAACGTGCGCTGGCGATGCGCGTCTCCTGCGGTTTTCGCGGGTCGGCCCCGAGGACCGAGGACATGAGTTGCAGCGCCGGATTGTCATGCAATGACAAACTCGACAGACCCTCCAACTCTCCAAGACTCTCCGGCAAGGCGACCAGACGGTTCTCCATGAGCCACAACACCGTCAATTTGGCGAGTTGACCGATTTCCGATGGCAACGCGCCCAACATGTTGTGCGATACATCAAGCACTGTCAGCGTGACCAACTGACCAAGCTCCGGCGGCAGGGCGGCTAACAGATTATCCGATAGGTAGAGCCGCGTCAGTTGGGTGAGGCACCCGATTTCGGGCGGCAATGCGGCGAGTGAGTTATGATCGAGGTAGAGGCGGGTCAGATGGGTGAGTTGGCCGAGTTCGGGCGGCACAGTGGTGAGCCGGTTATGGGAGAGATAGAGGCGGGTCAGCCGGGTGAGATGGCCGAGCGTCGGCGGCAGCGCGGCGAGCCGGTTGTGAGAGAGGTTGAGTTGGGCCAGGGTGGCGAGATCGGCGAGCGCGGCCGGCAGGGATTCTATCAGATTGTGCGAGAGGTCGAGTTGTTGCAGTTGGGTGAGCGGGTCGATTTCGAGTGGCACGGTGGCCAGGCGGTTGTGCGCGAGATCGAGCGCCGTGAGTTTGGTGAGCCGGCAGATCTCGGGCGGCAGTCGCGTCAATCCGAGGCCGGCCAGATCGAGGGTGACGGCGCGGCGGCGGCCGCAGTCGCCGATGCGTTTCAGCGCCTCGTCACAGGCCTTTTGTTCCGCTGGGGTGCTCTCAGGGTCGGGCATTGCCGGAGTATGGTGAGCGGCGCGTCAATTTGCAAGGCGGTGCGGTAATGAACCCGGATCTTCTCAACGCCACTTTCGATGCTTGCGGTTACGGGATGAAAAGAGTGTTGTGAGTCGCCGCGTATCGGCCTTGAATCCTCAACCATCACCCCACATGAAACGCCGTCATTTTCTCCAATGCAGTCTGTCCGCAGCGGGCACCGTCGCTCTATCAGGCAAAGTCCTTGCCGCACCGAAAAAACCCGGAGTCTTGAAACTGGGCAGTCAGGAAGGTCGCCTTCCGGGTGCCACCCTCAAGGAAAAGGTCGCCAATCTTGAAAAATGGGGCGGGTGCGGATTGGAGCTTGGGGGGGATCCGTCGGGGCGGATCGCCGAGATCAAAGAGGCGCTCCAAGGGACTGCTGTCCGGGTGTCGGCCCTGTGTTGGGGCGCGTGCAATGGCGATTTGGTATCCATGGATTTGGGCAAGCGCAAGGCGGGGATCGAGGCGCTCAAGAAAGCGCTCGGCACGGCCGCGGCACTCGAATCCACAGGCGTGATTTTTGTGCCCTGTTTCCACAAGCAGAGTGAGTTGGCACCCGGCGAGTTGGACAAGATCCTGTGGGACATCCTTCCCGCCATCGCCGAACACGCCCAAAAGGCCGGCAGCCGCGTCCTGTTAGAACCACTCAACAAGGCGGAGACATTCTATCTGAACCGTATCGACCAAGCGGTTGCGATCTGTCGCAAGATAGACAGCCCCGGTTTGGGATTGATGGGGGATTTCTATCACATGGGCAGGGAGGAGAAATCGGATGCGGAGGCATTCACTGCCGGTGCCCGGTGGTTATGGCATATCCATCTGGCAGGCCGGATCCGGTGGTTGCCGGGGCAGGATCAACTCAAGGAGCCTGATCAACCGGAACGCAGTTTTGTGGATGGATTTCGCGCGCTCCACAAGATCGGCTATCAAGAGTATTGCAGTCTTGAATGCGGCGTTGCGCCCGGCAAGGATCCGCTCGTGGCCATTCCGGCCGCGTTCGAATTTCTTCGCGGCCAATGGGCGGAGGCGCTCAAGCCGGCGTAGCGCGGGCGGCGGCGTTCATGCCAACTGAGCTGCCCAGCATCGACTGATAGATCGGGTTGCTGGCGCGGAGTTGTTCGTGGCTGCCATCGGCCACGATGCGGCCGGCTTGGAAGACGAGAATGCGGTCGGCGATGGCGATGGTGCTGAAGCGATGGGCGATAATGAAGGTGGTGCGTCCCTTGACCAATTCGGCGAGTGCCTGTTGGACCATCGCTTCGCTTTCGGAGTCCAAGGCGCTGGTCGCCTCGTCGAGAATGAGGATCGGCGCGTCGCGGAGGAAGGCGCGGGCGATGGCGATGCGTTGGCGTTGGCCACCCGAGAGTTGGTCGCCCCGTTCGCCGACTTGTGTCTCATAGCCGTCGGGCAGGGTGCGGATAAATTCGTCGGCGTGGGCCTTTCGGGCGGCCTCAATGACTTCCTGAGAGGAAGCATTCAGGCGGCCGACCAAAATATTTTCCGCGATGGTGCCGACAAACAACGAGGGCATTTGCGGAACGATGGCGATGTGACTGCGAAGATCCGTTTTGGAAAACGCGCGCAGGTCGGTGCCATCCACGGTGATGCCGCCCGATTGCGGGTCGTAAAACCGCGGGAGCAAGTTGGCGAAGGTGGTTTTTCCGGCGCCACTTGGCCCGACGAGCGCGACCACCTTGCCGATGAGGATTTCAACATTCAGTTCACGCAGCACCGGTTCATCGTCATAACTGAAGGTGAGATTTTCATAACGGATCGCGTGTTGGGGAGCACGGAACGGTTGTGGCAATGCCGGATCCGGCAAGGTGTCGGGTTCGCGAAGAATGAATTCAATGCGCTCGATGGCCGCTTCCCCTTGCCGGAACAACGAGTGAATCGTGCCGAGTTTTTTGATCGGCTCATACGACATGTAAAGTGCCATCCCCAAAGTCATGAAGCCCTCGAGTGTCATGCCTTCACGCACCCCGAAAAACAAGGCCGCCGCAAACCCCGTGGCCGCCACCACCTCAATGGAAGGCGAAATCGCCTGGCGGTATTTGACCACCTTGAGCGAGAGGTTGAGCATTTCCCGGATGCGGTGGCGGAATTGCGAGATTTGCCGGTCCTCCAAGTTGTAGGCCCGGATTTCCAGCGACGATTGGAGGCTTTCCGCGAGAGTGGCGGTCAAGGCACCCCCGCGTGCCTGCAACAGGCGAGCACGGATCGCGAGACGCTTGCCTGCCGCGCGAATCACCGTGACACAAACCGGAACCGTGACCAAGGCGATCAAGGCAATGAAAAAACTGCGGTCCTGAACCGCCAAATAACCGAGCACCCCGAGCGCCGAAAGCAAGGTGGCCGGTTGCTTGATGAGATCACTCGACGCCTGGGCAATCACCTGACGGAGGATTTCCGTATCACTCATGACTCTGGCTAACAGATCGCCCGAGTGGTTTTTCTTAAAGAAGGAAAGCGGAAGACTTTGCAGTTTGACGAAGATGTCAGTGCGGATGGCTTCGAGAACCCGCAAGCCGGAAAACTGGATCAAGTAGCTGTTCGCATAGCCGGCCACCGCGCGGATGATGAAGATGAAAGGAATCCACAGGCAGGTGAGAAACAAAAGCCTCTCGCGCGAAATTTCCCCGAGCCTCTGGTGCATCCAGATTTCGTAGGGCTTGGCCGCCACCGATTGAGCGTTGAACAGCACCGGAAACACCACCTTCGTCATCAGCGGCAAACCCGCCCCGCTCGCCAAGGCGTAAATCAATCCGCAGACCACGCCTGCCAAAAACGGCCACTTCACGGCGCGCAGGTGGCGGTAATAAGGAAGGTATTGCTTCACGGAACGACCCGCAGACTCCACGCCCACCCGTCCCGCGGCAAGCCTGATTCTCGCGCCTCAATTCCATCCGAGCCTCGGCAGTGCGAAATCCTTCACGCCGTGCGCAGCGCGCGGATGGCCGCAGGCATGTCGGAAGCGCCAAACAACGAAGTCCCGGCCACCATGACATTCGCGCCGGCCGCGGCACAGCGCGCGGCGGTGTCGGCCTGGATCCCGCCATCGACTTCGAGGTGAAATGAAAGCCCTTGGGACTCGCGATGGCGCGCGGCAGCCGCGATTTTGCTGAGCACTTCGGGAAGAAACGCTTGCCCCCCCATGCCCGGAACCACCGTCATGCAAAGCAACAAGTCGATTTGATCGAGGAAAGGCAGCACGGCCTCAATCGGAGTGGCGGGGTTGAGCGCCAGTCCCGCTTTCAAGCCGGCCGCACGGATGCCTTGCAGTGTTTCCCGGACGTCATGATCGGCCTCGACATGCACGGTGATGAGATCCGCCCCGGCCGCAATGAAACGCTGCAAAAAGACATCCGGCCGCGATATCATCAAATGCACATCCAAAAAAAGATCGGTCGCTTCATCGATCGTTTCCACCACGGCCGGACCAAATGAAATGTTGTCCACAAAATGCCCGTCCATCACGTCCAGATGCAACCAGTCGGCCGCCGCCGCCGCCGCCCGCGCGACCTCCACCTCGAGGCACGCAAAATCCGCCGCCAACAACGAGGGGGCAATCACTCGATCATGAAATGAATGGGGCGCAATCACGCGCCGATACGAACCACGAAGCAGCCAAGATGACAGCACAAATTTGCGACCTGTGTGAATTCACGCCGATGCCCGCATCAGAAATCCGCGTGCAATCCGCGGCGGCATCCGTTACGCCCTCGGGCGTGGAAGACGTCCTCCCAATCCTCGATCTGCAGAGCGATGTGTATTTTATGGGCCAGGCACTGCGAGAGGCCCATAAAGCCTACGCCGCCGGCGAAGTGCCGGTCGGCGCGGTCATTGTGCACGACGGCCGGATCATCGCCCGCGCATGGAATCAGGTGGAAACCCTGAAAGACGCCACCGCCCATGCAGAAATGCTCGCACTCACCGCCGCCCAGGCGGTCGTCGGCGATTGGCGCTTGGAACAATGCACGCTCTACGTCACCAAGGAACCCTGCCCGATGTGCGCCGGAGCCGTGGTCCATTGCCGGCCTCAACGTCTCGTGTTCGGTTGCCCGGATCCGAAATGCGGCGCGGCGGGCAGTTGGATTAATTTGTTAGATTCCAACCCGCCCTTGAATCACCGCTGTGATGTGCTGCCCGGTGTGCTCGGCGATCAGTGCCTTGAACTGCTCCGACAATTTTTCCGCGAGGCGCGTGAGCGCAAAAATGCCGATTGAAGGCACCCGCACCGGAGCATGGTTCAACTGGTGCGGAACACAATGCGAGCCTTGGTCAGGTCATACGGTGACATCTCCATCTTGACCTTGTCACCCACCACCAGACGGATGAAACGCTTGCGCATTTTCCCGGAAATGTGGGCTAACACCTCGTGACCGCTTTCCAGCTTCACCCGGAACATGGTGCCCGCCAACACCGACGAAATTTCACCGTCCACCTCCACTGCCTTTTCTTCCTCGTCCTTGGTCGAACGCTTGGGAGGACCATAACGGTTGCGATTTCTGCTAGGACGACGTCCCGTCTTTTTTGGGCGCGGAGGCATGATGAATTGGGCTGTGCGGCGGACGAAGCACTTGCCCCAACCGCGGCCGCCTTGCTAACGCATCGATCCCAGCCGATCAATCTCAAAAAATTGCGGATTGGACGATCGGTCGTTTTTCGCGATCCGCCGCGCTTGCCAAGACCCGTCTCATTCTGCATCTTTCCATCCGCCGCTGGTTCTTTCCGGCGCTAAAACCCCCGCCACATGCCTCACCGCCATGCCTGAGATCACCGAACAAGAGCTGCCGCCCAACCTTAAACCCCTCTGGCTCAAAGCGCTCACCGCCGTTCAAGCGGAGAACCTCGACTACGCCGTCTCCCTGCTTCAAAGCGTGCTCAAAGACAGCCCCGGGTTTCTCGATGGCCGGAAATTGCTTCGCAAATGCGAACTCCAACTCACCGCCGGCAGCAAAAAGAAAGGCGGACTGTTCGGCTTGTCGGTCGGAAACATGGGCGTGATGAAACTTCACAGCCAGGCCAAAAAAGATCCGGCCGGCACCCTGCCGCTCATTGAAAAGGAACTCGAAAAAGACCCCCTCAATGAAGCTGCTAACGACTTGCTCCACGACGTCTGCCTCAAACTCGAATTGTTTGATACCGCCGCCTTCGCCCTCGAAGTCATCCGCAAGGGCTGCCCGGAAAATGCCAAGCTGCTCCATAAACTCGCCCTCTTTTACCTCACGCGCGACCAACCGCTCTGGGCCTCCGAGGTTTACAATGATCTCCTCAAGCACCACCCACTCGACGGAGCCGCCATCAAGGGCTCCAAAGACGCCTCCGCCCGGGCCTCAATGAAAAAACAAAAGTGGGATGAAAATGCCAACATGCGCGACCTCATGCGCGATGTCGGCCAAGTCGAAGAATTGGAAAAAGCCTCACGCACCGGCCTGACCCGCGAACAACTCGAAGAACGCCGCGACAGCGTGATCGAGCGCTACAATGCGGATCCCAATCACCTCGTCACCGTCAAGGAACTCGCCAGCATTTACGAACAACTCGAAGACTGGCATAACGCCCAAACCTTCTACACCTGGGCCCACTCGCTCAGCGCCGGCGATGTCGCCCTCGCCTCCAAGGCGTCCACCATGAATGACCGCGCCATCGAATTGGACCTCAAAAACCTCGGCGCCGCCGCCGCCGCAGACCCCGATAACCTCGAACTCAAAATCGCCCTCGAGGCCCGCCAGGCTGACCGCCTCGCCGAACAAATCCAAGAAGCCCAACGCCGCGTCGACCAAAACCCGACCGACCCGCAATTGCGATTCGACCTCGGCAACGCACTCTACAATGCCGGTGATTTCAGCGCCGCCATCCCGCACCTCCAACAAGCCACCCGCAACCCTCACGTCCGCACCCGGGTCCTCCTCCTCCTCGGCCGCACCTTCAAAGCCAAGGGCATGTTCGACCTTTCCATCAAACAACTCACCGACGCACTCGCCGACCTCCATACCATGGACCATATCAAAAAAGAGGTCCTCTATGAAAAGGGCATCCTCCATGAAGAAATCGGCGACAAAATCACTGCCCTCGAGTGCTTCAAACAAATCTACGAGGTGGACTACGGCTACCGCGATGTCGCCAAACGCGTCGAGTCATCTTATGCCTGAGTCCTGATGCTGCCACGCGGCCCACGCGGCCCACGCGAGATCCACCAAGCCGCGCCAATGCCGCCGGAACCGCCATCCTCCCGAGTCGATGAGGGCACTCCCTTGGAGGTCGCGGTCGTCCAAGTCCTTGCCGAAAACCACCTCACCCTCGCCACCGCGGAAAGTTGCACCGGCGGCCTGCTCGCCAGCCTCATCACCGATGTGCCCGGGGCCAGCGCCGTCTTCTCCCACGGCTTCGTCACTTATGCCAACACCGCAAAAATCGGATTGTTAGGCGTCACCAAGGAAGTGTTAGAATCCCACGGTGCCGTGAGCGAACCCGTCGCCTGCCAAATGGCCGACGGCGCCCTGCGCGTCAGCGGCGCTCACCTCGCCGTCGCCATCACCGGCATCGCAGGCCCCACAGGCGGATCCCCGGATAAACCCGTCGGCACCGCATGGATCGCCTTGGCCGATCTCCACACCGGCTCCCGCGCATTCCGCGTCTTCCTCCCACTCGCCCGCCCCGCCTTCAAACACGCCGTCTGCCAAGCCGCTCTCAACGCCCTCCTCACCCTCCTCAAAAACCGATGATCTCCCTGTAGCGGCACTCGATGAGTGTCGATTGCGGCACTCGATGAGTGTCGTTAGAAATGGCATCGCGAAAATCTCGCCACGCATGGACCCCGACGCTCACAGAGCGCCGCAATCCAATTCTGTGCATTCTGTCGTTAGAAATCCTTCTGACCTCACCTCTTGATCATCCGTGTCTATCCGCGTTCATCCGTGGTTCTCTTTTCCTATACAGGCGAAACGGCCACGACCCTAAACGGCACACAATCACCCCAGGCACAAGCAGGACACTCACCCCTTTCCCCACCCCCCCGCGATATTCTAAATCGAAATGGAAATAATGATCTTTTTTTATCGCACGATAATGTTTTTGACCCTCTTTGGGATCTTGGCTTCCCGAAAGTTCGATCACATTCAGATGGTTCCTGCAGCGTTCCTGACGCGTCCCGCCCGCCGGGGCGTAGTGCGGCGGTCACAGACGCGCCGCTACAATCCGCGATCCACCATCTCTGTCACCGTTGCCGCACTCGCAAAAATCCCGACTTGACCACTTGTCTTGACCATGTTATTCGATGATTATGAAGACTCTGCTGGTTTCCAAATTCAAAGCGCAATGTCTCGGGCTGCTCAGGGAAATCCGTGACACCGGGGAGCCTCTTGCCATCACGCTGCGTGGTGAGACCCTCGCCATCGTCCAAGCTCCCGGAAGCACCCCCATCAACCGCAGGGAAACTGTCGTTGAAACTCTGCATCGCCTCCACCCCTTGCTCCTCGTCGAGGACGAGGAGTTCGAAGCACCCGTCCGCAGCAACCGACCCTCGGCGCTTGATCCCATAGCCGAGGGCATTTGATGCATGTTCCCACTCATCGACACCAACATTGTCAGCGAACTCATGCGCCGCCAACCCCATGTGGCGGTTGCGAATTGGGCTGCCTCTCAGGCCGGTTTCCTCATCAGCGTCATCACTCTTGAAGAGTTGCTCTTTGGCCTTACCCGCAAGACGCTGCGCATGAAACTCCAGTGGCTTGACGACTTCCTAAGCAGCCAGTGCGAACTTCTGCCGGTCACTCCGATGATTGCCCGCAGCGCCGGCATCTTGCGGGGAAAGCTCTCCGCGCAAGGCATCACCCGCCATTCCTCGGACATGCTCATCGGTGCCACCGCGTTGCTCCACCGCACTTCGCTCGCCACCCGCAACACCGCCGACTTCGATGGCTGTGGAATCGAAATCATCAATCCATTCGTACCCTGATTCGTGTTTTCGGACATCCGTGGTTCTCTTTTCCTATACAGGCGAATGGGTCACAGACCGCCGCTACAATGTTCCTGCTTTGACATGTTGCTGAACCCTAACTAACCTAGCTTACCATGATCAGCGCCAACATGCACGAAGCCAAAAGCCGCCTTTCCGCCTGGGTCAAAGCCGTCGAGGAAGACGGCGAAACGGTCATTCTTTGCCGCAACGGCAAATGCCCGTGTGCTGGCGACACTACGGAAACACGGATTCAACCCGCGAATGGTCGATTCTGCGCGGCGACCTGTTCATTGAGGGTGCAAAAATCATAAAGCCAGCCGATCCCTAACAACCCACCGGTGAGCAACCACAAAATGCCAGTGCCTATTTTGCCGAGATACATCCGGTGGATTCCGAACAACCCGAGAAACGCCTGCAAAATCCACGCCACGGAATAATCATAGCGCCCGGTGATGTAGCGGCGGTTGGCCTCATCATCCATGCCCGGAATCAAAAACACATCGATAATCCAGCCAATTCCTAACAACCCGGCGGTGAGCAGCCAGATCACCCCGGTCACCGGCCTGCCGTAATAAAACCGATGAGCACCGGTAAATCCGAAAAGCCAGAACACATAGCCGACGACTTTGCTGTGGGTGCTTGTGACCGCGGTGCTCATGCAGGATGCATAACCGCTCAGCAATCCCGGAGCGAATCAAATTTTCCTAGGGCCGCCCAGCACTCATGGCGATTGCCAGCCAATCGCTCTGCTCACGCGCTGCCCGCAGAGGCGCGGTAGCCCCCGGGAGAAATGTGATGACGGGCGTGGAACTGAAGCCGCATTTGTTCGGAGGTTCCGAACCCGGCGAGGCTGACAATCTTTTGGATGGGCAATCGGGTTTCGCGCAACAAGCGCTCAGCCCGATTCAAACGACAGTGTGTGATTTCATCGAGAACCCCGGAAAGCCCGCGGTCGGCAAAAGCACGCTCCAAGGTCCGGCGGCTCACCGCAAGATGAGCCGCCACTTCCGCAACGTTCAATTGCCGATGACTGTGACTCCAAATGTGCTGTCGTGCTTTTTGGATCAAATCCAGCGCGGGCGCGACCGCGGGCGCAACCGCGTTTTCTAACAACCCGATAAGACCTAACAGCCGGAGGCTCTGGGCGGTGGTGTTCACAAAATCCGGCGCGGCGACATCCGTCAGAAACTCGCGAAATTGTCGGGCAAAACGCCTGGGATTTTGAGGCGAGCACACCGGGCCGGTGAATGACACATATCCCGCTTCGTCCAATTCGTGAATCAGGCGACCATTGAATTGCACCCAGCATTCGGTCCATCCGGTGGCTGCGATGGGCCGGTAACGGTGCCACTGCCCGGAAATCACCCGACCGACCTGACCAGCCTGGATCGGAAACACTCCCTGCCGGGTTTCCCAAACTCCCGAACCCGATTCCACCCATAGCAATGAGAACTCCGGCAGCACCCGCCCGTCACGCCAATTGAACTGATAGAGATCCGGGTGCGCCTGCGACGGATAGTCAGCACCCGGAGGAATCACCATGCGCCCCGCTCCTGTCAAAAACAACGGACTCGAAAAAAGGGCGTCATCAATCGGCAAATATCGCAAAAAACTCTCGAAGCGGTGGCGTGAATTTTGCGGTTTCATTGGGATGGCTTGGAACAAACCACTGGCTACACGGTTTCTCCCATGATTTCAATGGCGTATCATTTGGCAAAGCAATGATCGCCAAGGCCCGGCCAGTCGGCTAATCATTCCATGCTGCATGGAAGCGCGCGCCGCATGCCCAGTGGGTGGCCGCATGGATGCAATCCCCATCACTGCCAAGATACCCTGCCCGACACGCCTGACCCCCGATCTCAGCCATTATGAAAATACCGTCCTCTCTTCCCGTTCCATTTTCTAACAACTCCTCTGTTCGCTTGGGTCTTTTCGGCATCGGTCTTGATGCGTATTGGCCGCAGTTTCCGGGCTTGAAAGAACGACTCGAGGGCTATGTCGATCGGGTCGCCCAAAAACTCGCACGCCCCGGGGTTGAAATCGTCAATGTCGGTTTGGTTGATCATCCGGACCGCGCCCGTGAGGCTGGCGCGGAATTCCGCCGTGCCGATGTGGATTTGATTTTCCTTTACGCGACGACCTACGCGCTTTCGTCCACGGTTTTGCCGGTGGTTCGGCGCGCCAAGGTTCCGGTGATTGTGCTCAATCTCGTGCCCGAGCCGGCGATTGACTATGCCAAGTTCAACGCGCTCGGGGATCGCGTCAAAATGACCGGTGATTGGCTGGCGTTTTGCGCGGCCTGCCCGGTTCCCGAAATCTCCAATGTCTTCCAACGCGCCGGAATCCCATTCCACCCGATCACGGGAGTGCTAGAAAATGACCCCGCATGCTGGAATGAAGTCGATGCTTGGGTCGATGCGGCGCGCGTCGCCGCAGGCATGGCCCACAACCGGCTTGGACTGTTAGGTCACTATTATGGCGGCATGCTCGACATCTATTCCGACGTGACGCTGCAATGCGTCACCTTTGGCACGCACATCGAAATGTTAGAAGTTGAGGAACTGGTCGCGCGGCGGCGGGACGTGTCGCGCGCCGCGATCGAGGCGCGGGTGGCGGAGTTTCATGAGGTCTTCGAGGTGCAGGGCGATTGCAGGGCAGAGGATTTGGAGGAGGCCGCGCGCACCGCGGTGGCTCTTGACCGGCTGGTTGCCGACTATCGGTTAGGTTCCATGGCCTATTTCCACAAGGGATCGGGCATGGATGAATGCGAAGCGGCGATCTCATCCATCATTCTCGGCACCTCGCAACTCACGGGTCGTGGAATTCCGGTGGCAGGGGAATATGAGGTGAAAAATGTTCAGGCGATGAAAATCATGGATCTCTTCGGTGCGGGCGGATCGTTCACGGAATACTATGCGATGGACTACGACGACGATGTGGTGTTGATGGGGCACGATGGGCCGGGGCACATTGCCATTGCGGAGGGCAAGACGAAAGTGCGCCCGTTAGAGGTGTATCACGGCAAGGTCGGCCGCGGCATTTCGGTCGAAATGGCCGTGAAACACGGGCCGGTGACCCTGCTCTCGGTGATGGAACGGCGGGACGGCACATTGGCCATGCTTTGCGCACAAGGAGAATCCGTGCCCGGACCGATCCTCGAAATCGGCAACACCAACAGCCGCTATCGATTCCCCTGCGGCGCACGGGAATTTGTCACGCGATGGAATGCCGCTGGCCCCGCGCATCATTGCGCCGTCGGCGTGGGGCACCTCGCGAACAAAATCGAAAAACTCGGGCAATTGTTAGGAATCGAGACCATCCAGGTCTCGTGATCCTCAAAGCCGCAGGGCGGCGACCGTCACCGGATCGAATGCAAGTTCATTCCTTGGGTTTCGGGCTGCTGTTCGCTGGCCATTCGGGAGTGTCAGCACCGTTGTCGATGACGGGAAACGCGGCGATGCGCAGGCGGGCGGCACCCATTGGAATCAAGGTGACGGATTCTTCGGGTGCGGTGGATTTCACCGGTTGGGGGACGACCTCATTGACCGCGCCCAATCGATCGAGTGTCCATTGAGGGATGATGCGGGCTTTCGTGGTGAGTTGGATCGGGGAGGCTTCATTGCGGAAGGGTTGGTCGTCCGCAGGCCAAGCGGCCTTGACCACGGTGAACGCCGCGGTGGACGTGCCAGTGATGCCATAATTCCATGCAGAGGCCGGGTAGATATCCCATGCCGGCCAGGCATCTGTTCCGCCAGAGCGGCGGTAATCTTCCTTGATTTGAAGCGAATACGTGAGCGGCCCACGCGAGACTGATAGAGTGTTGCGGTTGTTGACCCAGCGTTGCGTCCTAACGGCCATCGGAAGATCGAACAACACTTGATCGCCATCCTTCCAGGCGCGATCCAATCGCACGATTTTCCCAGACGCGAGCGCGGGCATCGGTGAGTTTTTGCCATTGATTGAAATGGCGGCCTTGGCACACCACGAGGGCACCCGAAGGTCGAGCGGAAAGCGCGTGGTTTTCGGCAGATGGATCGTCAGGCTGATTTGTTCCTCGAAGGGGTAACGGGTTTTCTCGGTGATGCGGACTTCGACGCCGTCGGCGACCTTGGCGGTGACTTCGCACGGGCCATAGAGATATGCGGCGAGGCCGTTTCCGGGAGAAGCAAACCACAGGTGCTGGGTGAAGTAGGGCCATCCGTGAGCGGCATTGTGCTGGCAACAACGGTAGATGTTAGGATTCATCTCGAACATCGAACCAGCATTCTGAACCGTGGGATTTTTATTGCCGTGGTCGCTCTGCGGTTGGTTAGGCGCGGTGAGATAACGCAAGGCCTTCCAGTCCGCGGTGAAGGCGGCAGGAAACGTGTTGAAGGCGACATTTTCACAGCGTTCGGCCCAGCGCGGATCGCCGGTCACCGAGGTAAGGATGCCATCCGAGAGCATTTCCTCGGCAATGCCGCAGGCCTCCACTGCCTGGCGTGGGCCGTTGCATCCGGGCCGCGCATTTTCATCCGCGCCAAACATGCCACCCGGCACTTGGCCATATAACTCGCGTATTTTTTCCCATGCCAGATTGCTGCCGTCGCGCATGGCGGGTGTTTGGCTGAGCATTGCATACGTTGTCGGTTCGCGAAACGCTTGGGCGATATTGACGTTGTGCCAATTCGGAAGTTGCTTGCCGGGGATATCGGTCACGGTGTCCCATCGGGCAGTGCGGTTGTGGGTCTTGCGCGCCAACTCTAACAACCCCTTCTCACCGGTGCGGTTGTAGAGCCACAAAATACTGTATAGCTGGTCGCCACCGCGCATCGACGGCCAATAACCCAACAACAATTTATCCTCGGGCAGCGCGTCGAGATAATGAAAGTATTTTGTCATCAAGGCCGGCACGCGGGCGTCTCCGGTATGCTCAAACCACATTTGAAGACAGAACAACATGACCATGTTAGGCCAGAGGTCGTCACGACCCTTGAGATCCGTCGCCACGCCGGTGCGCCCTTTGCCCGGCCCAAACCAACCGTCAGGTTGCTGGCTGCCAATCGCTCCCTCAATCCAGATTTTGGATTCGGCGAGCATCCGTGCGTCATGCGTTAGAATCGCGCAGCCGAGATAGCCTTTGAGCCAGTAGGGCACTTCCTCCCACCCGCGCTCTCCAACACCGGCCGGGCTGAGCCACGAGTTGTTTTCCTTTTTCAGAAACGGGCTGATCTCAGTGAGGTGACCGTGAAACCCGGCTCCTTGAAGGACGAGTTGTTGCTTGAGCCAACCCGCCGGTTCCACGGCGCCCATCGGCAGGCGCACCAGCGCGCTGGTGGCGAGTGGCGCCCGGTTCGCCGGGTAGTGGACGATCGGCCCGGCGGGCGGGGCGTCCAGCAATTGAATCGAAAATTCAGCGGCGGCCGGCGACTGATGAGGGACGATCCAAAGGGCGAGGACGCTGAAGCAGGGAAACAAGCGGTACAGTGAGGTCATATCGTTGGAGTGCTAAACGCATCCACACACCGCATTCTTACATCAATCCCAAACCACTCGCCCATCGCTTGATGGCTCAGCGCGTGACGCCTCGCTCGGAATTCTCGATAAAATGAATCAGCCGCGCGACTTGCGGCGTGTCTGCCGCGTGCGTCGCTTTGAGCGAGCTGATCGCGTTGGCTAGGTTGCCTTCTTTTTTGAGAAACAATTTTTTATAAGCGGATTTGAGCGCGCGGATATCATCCTCGGCAAATCCGCGGCGTTGCAGACCCACCAGATTGAGCCCGCGGGTGCTCGCTGGATTCCCATCGACGATCGTGAACGGCGCGACGTCTTGAACAATTTTCGAGAGGCCGCCGATGATCGAATGCGCGCCGAGACGACAGAATTGATGGGCCGCAGCCAAGCCCGACATGATCACATAATCCTCGACCACAATGTGCCCGGCAAGACCCACCGAATTCGATAAAATAATGTGATTCCCTAACTGGCAGTCATGCGCCACATGCGAATAACACAACAGCAGGTTGTGCGATCCCAGACGCGTCGGCAAACATTCCTGTGACCCTCGGTGCACCGTGCAATTCTCACGAAACACATTGTGGTCCCCCACCTCCAGAAAAGTCGGCTCACCACTGTATTTGAGGTCCTGCGATTTCCCCCCGATTGCCGCAAATGGAAAAAACTCGTTGCCGCGCCCAAACTTCGACCGGCCTTCCAGCACCACATGCGAGTGCAACACGCACTCATCCCCCAACTCGACATGCGCGCCCACCACGCAAAAGGGCCCGATGCGGACCTGGTTCCCAATCTGAGCAAGCGGCGAAACAATGGCTGACGGATGGATCACAAACGGAATTCCGAAGCATCAGGCCGATCATGACCAGCCTTTTTTCTCGTGATGCCATGCTCTGAAAACGACCTCGCCACGCCGGTTTCCGCAATCGTAGCTTGAAATCACGCCATTACCGCGCCACACTTTTGCCATGACGACGATTGTGCAACTGGATGCGTCGAATCGGATCGTTCTTTCGCGCGATTTGCGCCGGGCGGCAGGGGTTCCCCACGGGCAAAAACTCAAAGCCTCGGCCACACCTGGTCGAATTGTGTTAGAGATCGAACCGGTTGCCAACGGCAAGGTGATCAAGCGCGGAAAACTCAAACTGTGGAGCGGCGAAGTGCCCGCCACGCCATTGGCGGAGGCCGTCGAAGCTTCACGACATTACGAGCGATGACATTTCTGGACACGGGCATTCTGGTGGGAGCCTTGTTAGGGAAACACCCTGAACATGCTGCCTGCCGCGCGGCGCTGGAGGAATCCGAGGCACCCTTCACCGACGCCCACGCTCTGGCGGAAACATTTGCCACACTCACCGGCTTTTACAAAGTGCCGGTCGCTGCCGCCTCCGAATTGACGTTAGCCCTCAAATCCATTCTGACTGTTGAGGCGTTGCCATTGGCGGATTATGAGAAAGCGATTGATGAAGCGCCGCGCCGCGGCGTGATGGGAGGCGGAATTTACGATTCGCTTCACGCAACCTTTGCCCGGCGCAAGGGTGCCAATCGCATCATCACGCGCAACCCATCCCACTTCGTCCACACCGCGCCCGAACTGGAAATCCTCACTCCGTAGTCATGGATGCGGCGTCATCACCGCCCGTGGGGGCGGGGCCAGATAACCCCGCCTTCCTTACAGGGAGCACCTCGGCTTATCGCCCGTGGCAACGAAATCGCAATGACCGGCTTCCAAGCGGAAACTGCGCCAGTATCTAACAGGCAAGCGGCTGAGCAGAATGAGCGCACCCTGGGCGAGGACGAACGCGACGAGCCAGGGAAACGCCTTGTCCATGAAGCCATAGGTGTGGAGGCCAACGCCTAACATGTTCACGCCAAACCATGAGAAGGAAGTGATGGCATTGCCACAGATGGCCATGGCCATGAGGCCGCGTTGACGGACGAGTCCTCTCCAGCGGGAATGAAGGATGATGGCACACCACAAGACGATGAGCAGGGCCCCATTTTCCTTGGGGTCCCAACCCCAGAAGCGACCCCACGATTGGTCGGCCCAAATCCCGCCGAGCACGGTGCCGACAAAACTGAAGAGGGTGGCAAAACAGATGATGCCATAAACCATTCGGGTCAGCGTTTGGGCGGATTCCCGCGTGAGCAGGCGGGTGAACACTCCAAGGCAGACATAGATCACGGCCAGCATGCCCGCCAAAAACATCGCGGAATAACCGGCAGTGATGACCACCACATGAGTCGCGAGCCAGAGATTGCTGTCGAGCACCGCGGTCATCATTTCGAGGGTGTCTCCGTTAGATCCGAGGTGGTGGGCAATGACGAGCGTGATGAATCCGACCATGCCGGCACAGGCCGCGCCGATCCCGTCGCGGAATAACCGCTCCAGCACCAACCCTAACAGCACCGCGCCCCAACCGACGAAGATGGCCGACGAGTAGAGATTGGTGACAGGCGGGCGCCCTTGGAGATACATGCGCGAGAACATGCCAAAGGAATGGACGGCCAGCGCCAGCACGAGCAGCAAGAAGGCGGTTTTGCGCAGGCCTTTGGGGCACACGAGCCAGGACGCGCAGGCTAACAGAAATGCCCCGACATACAAAACCATGCTGTGATAGAACGGCTGCGACAAATTGAAACGCTGCTCGAATCCGGCACGACCGGCCAATTCCGGGTGCTGCTTGCCGATCCAATCCGCATAGGCATCGGCCTCACGGGCGAAGGACGCCGGGTTGCCGGCGCGCAACGCGTCGCCCATCCGGGCATACGCGCTCACCGAAACGGGAATGGATGCGGGAGATTCCACGCGGAGCAGGGCGGTCCCGGTGCTGAGCCAAGCTGCGACACCGCCGCCTGCGGGAGGGGCAACGACAAGCATGTGGGCGAATTGGGCCAAGGATTCGTAGCGGGCGGCGGCGATGGCGAGCGGCGCACGTTGATCGTCGGTGAGCGTGGCGGCCCCTTGTTTCAAGGCGGTGCCCGCAGCGGCGACCGCTTCGGCGTAAGACTGGATTTCCTTGGAAAAATCCTTGGTGTTTTCCGGGTGAATGCTGCCTTTGAGTTGTTGATAGAGCACCAGCGAGTTGCGCAGGTTATAGATAGCCGTATGGAAGGGAGTGCGTTTCGGGGCTTCAGTGTCCGCGGCGCGTTGCCCTTCCTCATCGATTTTTGTGAGGTAAGGTTGGAGTTCGGTATAAGAACAATAACGCTTGTTGGCCTGTGGCAGGCCAAACATTCCCAGCACATCCTGGTTGGCGATGGCAAAGACCGGATAGCCGTCCGCGATCGACGCTTGAAACAGCACATCGGCCAACCAGCGCGAGGCCTCCAAGGATTCGCCATTAGAAAGGCGCAGCGTCTGCTTGCCGCGCATGATGAGCAGCGAATTGCGGGCAACCGTGTCGAGCGGCTTGATGCGCCCTCCGGCCAGGACCGGCAGACGACTGAAGGATCGAACGTCAAAGCTGTCTGGCTTGAGTTTGGGGGCATGCCAGGACGCTGCGATCCAGAGGCATGCGGCTAACAGAACAAGGTAAGGGGCGAGGCGTTTCATGGCGCGGTGGCGGGTTTGGCGCGGCGGGCAAAGCCGACCAGGGTGAAGGTGAATTGGAACATCATGCCGAGAGACACGATCACACAGGCGACATAAGGCGCTTGATAACTGGGGTTGCGGACCACTTGCAGCACGGTGCCGCTGTTATCAGGCTCAAAGCCGGACTGATAGTAGGTATCGCCGAGATAACGGAACGGGTGATTCATATAAATCACCACCTGGCGGTGATCGTTGTTCACATCATCATCCAAGATCACCTTGCTGGAGAAATCTTTTGGGATTTGAGTGCCGGGATACGTTTCGTGGGAAAAATCCTCCAGCATCAATCGATACGGTTTGTAATAACGGGCCGGCCTGAGCTCGAGGTTCCAATGGCGGCCGTTCAGATGCAATTCCTGAGCTTCGGCCATGACATCGGAAACGAGCCAGGTGCCAAGTGAGTCGCCCTTGCCTTCAGGAATGATTTCAAGCACGGCGCTCATCACGTCGCGCTCGTCCATCTTGGTGGCGCGCGGCTTCGATTGAACGGAGATGCGAGTGCCGGCACCTTGGGTGGCCGCCGGGACCGCAGAACCCGCATCCTGGCCGATCATGCTCAAGGTCGAGTTCCGATAGAATCCACGGACGACAATTTGAAAGGGCAGCGACTTCGGAGTAAGAGTGCCACCTTCAGCTAACAGATCGCCCGGCACGGCGGTGATCTGATCGCTTTCCTTGTCGGTGATTTCGGTCACGGCGAGTTCCATGCGGCTGCTGTCTTCCGAATAATTTTTGGAGGCCCCCTCTTTGATGCGCATGTAGGACGACACCGAGAATAAATCCGTGGCAAAGCCGCCGGCTAGCAGGACGATGATGCCGATGTGAATGAGCTGAATGCCGAGTTTCCGCCATGACACGGTGAATCGATGAATGAGAGAGGCGATCAAATTCACTAACAAAACCGCGCCGATGAGGTGACCGCCGGGAAAGACAGGGATTTTAAAGCTGCCAGATGTCGGAGACCACCAGATGAACGCACTTTGGAAGTATTGTTCCTGAACAAAAAAAAGTCCCAGGCGCACCTGCGCGAGGGTGCCTGCAAACACCAACACGAAGGCTGCCGCGAGACAAATAACGGTGAGGCGCAATGAGGCAATGCTTCCTAACAATTGTTTGGGGGTGGTCATTTTTCAGGTTGGGTAAAACGAAGGGACTCGAGAAATGCGGTGAACTTTGCCTTTTCAGCAGTCAACAAGGCATCCGGCCCGGTGAATTTGAAGAACCATGTGTCCGGGCCATGGCGGGTCCAAGCTGCAGCCACACGCAATTCTGCGCCCGTGGAATCGACAAAAGAAAGGGTTTTAGGACCGGCAGTGATCGGGGAAACAAGGGCTGCCAGACCGGACGACTCCACCGGGGCAAGGCCCACTTGCTGACGCCATCGGTTGACGTTGGCCAGATCACCACCGACATCGCCGGGAAAGTGCGAAACCACGATTTTGGCATCCGTGCCGGCCATCGTGAAGGTGGCGTAAACCATGCCGCTTGTGGCAGGAACCAGCGTCCAGCCGGTGGGCACCTGCCAAGTGACGAGCGTCTCCGCAAGCACAGCGGGAAGCGTTACGGCAGCTGTCGCAGCGGGCGCGGCAGTGGGCGCGGCAGTGGGCGCGGCAGTGGGCGCGGCAGTGGGCGCGGCAGTGGGCGCGATGGGTTTCACGGTGGGAATCCACCGGATGAAGTTTTGTTTTTCGGCGGCTGCGAGAGCGGCGTTGCCGCGCATCTTGAAAAACCATGCCTCATTCTCGACATCCGCGATGACGCCCACTAGCCGACCGTCCTTGGTGGCGTCCGCGCCCGAGGGAAGCCCCTCGAGATCCACGAGGACGGCATCGCCCAATGCGGAAGGGATCTTTTGGGTCGCTTGTGAGAGCGCGGCCGCGTCGATGGGTGGCAGACCTAACTGATCACGCCAACGATTGATGTTGGCAAGCGTGCCGCCGGGTGCCCGGCGCAGAATGGAAAAGGAAATATCCACGATGGCCGCGCCTTCTCCCAATATCTGATAGCTGGCCAAACGCATCGGTGAAAGCGCTTGCTTTTTCCAATGGGCGGGTGGGGTGTCAGAGAACTGCGGCGTTCCGTTAGAAACACCACCCGCCAATTGTTCAGCGGTGAGGCCGGCATGGGGATCGGCAACTGAGCCACTGGTGTCTGGAGCGCCGGGCGTCATGCCCGGCATGCCGGCATGAGGATCGGCTGCCGGTGCCGCGGGTTGTGGAGCGGCTGCGGTTTCCTTCGCAACGGGATACGTTTGAATTTCGCGATTCTGCTTGCAGGCAGTCACCGAAAAAATGAGCCATCCCAAACTGATAAATGAGGACTTCATGGGTAGTGGGGTAAACAGGTGAGAGGCTCGACGCGCGGGAATGAAGAGTCAACTGCTGAGCCAAAAAACGCTCAAACAACAGCTTCTCTTACTCCTGCGTCTGGCCGGTATGGCACTCGTTGCAGGTGGGGTCGGAGTTTTCCGAATCAATGTGGAAAAACGGCAGTCCCTGCGGATTGACTTTCTCCAACTCTTTCCCGGCCCCCTGCGCCACAATGAGATGACAAGCATTGCAATCACTCCCCTTGATCGAACTCTTCCCGTCGGTGGCGAGGTGCTGGCCATCATGACAGCGGAAGCAACCGTTGCTGTCCTTGTGGCCAATGAGGTCAGGATGAATGCGCCAGTCAACCTTCATCTCCGGGAAAAAATTCGCTTTGTAGATCGCCTGGGTTTCCGCGACCATGGCCGTGACCCGCGCGTCATCCGGATATTCGGCGCGAAGAAAACGGTCAATTTTCACATTGGCTTCCTCGCGCGTGGCATACGGCTGAACGAGCGCCTTGACGACTTTCGCCTTGGCCCATGGGATCGCGGGATCGATGCGACGAAAGGCCAGCGATTGGTCCACAGCGGCATTCGGGGTCAGGTATTTGTGGGATGGGCGATTATGGCAATCCATGCAGTCCATGGTGCGAATCGGGTGCTTGGAAATATCATCCTTGAAATCCGCCGTGCGGTATTCGGTCTTCCTGCCGTTCGCATCCGTCACCCGCACCCAGGGAATGCTGAGACGGCTCTCATCCGTGGCGATGAACTCAATCTTGTTAGACACATTCATGTGCGAGTGGATGCCCTCGACCGGCCCGTGCACCGGATCACTGCCGCCCACCTTGAGCACCATCTGCACCGTGAACGGGGTGTTGGTTTCGTCAGAAAGGAAATGCCGGTAGGTTTTCTGCAGGTCGCCCGTGTGCTTTTGCGACCAATGGCACGATTGGCAGGTTTCCTGCGCCGGGCGCTGGTTCACGTTGTGCAGCCGGATCGGACGATTGAAATCACCGAGCACCGTGTGATAGAGCTGCCGCATCCCGCTGACCTTGGTCCGAATGTAATTGCCCGCCCCAGGGCCCACATGACAGGCGACGCAGGCCACCTTGGCGTGGGCCGAATGCTGATAAGCTTTGAACTGAGGCTCCATCGACGTATGGCAAACCTCGCCGCAGAACGAGTTGGTTTCAGTGATGTGATACGTCCGATAACTGCCAAGTGCTGTTAGAAAGAGAAACCCGAGACTGCCGCCGACAAAGCCAACTAACAAACGCCGGTCGCGTTTGCGCGTCAAATTGACATGCAGCACAAAGCTGGAGGCGAGTTCGGGGTGGCCTTTGGGGATTCTGCGCGATTCAAGCACATAACCTAACAGCGCCATGGCGAGGCCCGTGAGCAGGAATAGGGGCGCAACGACATAGGCAAGGATCCCCATGTAGGGATTCGCGTGCGCGGCAAAGAGGTCGACCGAAAATAACAGGAAAAAGGCAAAGAACGCGGACACGGCTAGCACCAGTCCGGACAGACTGAGCCAGTTGCGCAGGCGACTGAGGCGGGTCGGCAACGGGGCGGGACGGGTGGCGGCAGGTATTTCTTCGCTCATGGCAGATATAAGGGGTTTTTGTTAGAAAGCCTTTGCAAGGCGCTGTGTCCTAGAGCAAGAAAGCGGGGCCTCGTCTCCGAGACCCCGCTGGGTGAGGAAAACTGGCTGCGAGCCACTTGCAGGAAGCGGAGGCTGAAATCCACAGCGGCTCGCTGGGTAAGGAATTATTTCTTGAAGGCGCGGACGTATTTGACTTGTGCCGCCGCTTCTTCAGCCGTGATTTTATCCTTGTAGCCTTTCATCTTTTCCTTGCCTTCAAGGATCACCTTGAGGGCTTCGGCATCGGTGAACTCGGCCTGCGCCTTGGCATCCGTGTAATCTTTCACCTTGTTTTTCTTGCCCATGACTGTGTTGCCGGTGCCGTCCTTGGCATGGCATGAAGCACAGTTCTTGGCATACACTTCAGCAGCATCGCCGAAGGCCAACGGGGCGGCCAACAGGAGCGCGATCGAGACAAATGACATTTTCATTTTCATGGTGGTGGGGATGGGGGTTGATTTGCAGAAAAACTGCCACAAGGATTTGCCAGATCAGAAACGGATTTGCAAGCCCGTTGAGATCATGTGCGCCTCGAAGTCATTGTAGCCGCCGGTTTGGTCCGGGTTGTCGGTGTTGCTGCTCATGTATGCATAGCGCAAGTTCCAGACCATGTTGGGGGTGATCATGCGCCTAAGGGTCAAACTGGCAGTATACTCGTCGGTGTTCATGCCGTAGCCAACGCCACCGGCTCTCGGAATGGCACTGTAATTATTGGCACCGTAATAGGTGAAGCAGCCGGTAAGATCGGTTTTGTCGTCAATCGCGTAGCCGGCGGTCAAACTGCCGGTAAAGTAGTCATTCTCCGAGTCGGCAATACTCTCCGGGCCGTAAAGATCGGCCGGGGTGTCGGTTTCAGCAATCACATAACTCGCACTGGCTTGAACATAGGCCCGGTTGCATGGCATCCATGTCACACTCTCACTCAAGATATGGCTGGTGATTTCGGCGCTGTCGATCTCTTGGGTGATTGGAGTCACGACTGGCGTTCCAGGGGTAAATTGCAAGGCCTGATTCTCGACGGTCGTCTTTTGGTAATCATAACGAGTGACGAGGGTGAGATTGGGTAAAGCACGCCATGTCAGGCGGACATTCATGTCATCCGTGCTGAAGTCGTTGCTCTTCAACTGGCCGTCGAAAGCATTCGATGCGGCAGGCGCATAGCTATTATCGTAGTCTTGGTTGTAGTCGCGATGGTAATATTGAGTGGACAGGCTGAGTCCCTGCATGGGATACCAATTGGCACCCATCACGTATTTTTCCTGCGTGATATCCGAGGCCTGCACACGAATACTGCCGTCACTGACGCCGAGGAGCGTGTAGGTTCCGTCGTCCTGAGTGAACTCGGCTTTAGAATAGAGCACTAGGTTTTCCAATCCGGTGTAACGCACTTCGATCTGCTCGGCCAAATGGTCAATACTGGTATCATTGGAATTCACTGCATGTGTATCCATGTCGCTATTCTCCCATGAGGCGCTGAACGATGGGACTATCACCAAGGAGTCGATTGGATTCCACCAGAAGTTGGCATTGGCCGAGTGAATGGAAGTCTGACCACCGCCTAAATATTGGGTCGTGGTATCAGCGGGTGCGTTCGTGACGGTCCTGTTGGAGCTGCCGTCGATTTCGGTATCCATCGAAGTGTAGGAATACGCGAAGCTCAGGAGCATCCGTTCGCTGAGATTGGTTTGGCTGAAGATGTGCGCATTGAACAAATCGGCATCATATGCACTGTTTTCGGTGTAGGTGCGAGAACTGACAGGGAGGGCGCGATCAGGATCACGGCGTATGGTCAGGGAATCATCATTGCGCACGGATTCATAGATCAGCCCCAAGCCGAGATCGGTGTTGCCCAGAGTGTGCGTGATATCGAGGTTGAAGGTGTCACGCTGCTCGTCAATGGCATTGAGCGTCGGGACGATTTCATAGCGAGAAGCACCAATGGTATATCCACCCCACAGGGTGGAATCCTTGTTGCCCTCGCGCCAACCGTGGGTGTAACGGAAGGTGATTTCCGGGAGTTTTTCCATGCGCAGACCGGCTTCAAAATAAAGCTCCCCGCGGTCGAGGGACAGTTCGTCGTTCCCATCGAGCGGAATCCAAGCGGCGGGCGTGCCCGGCAGGTAGCCGCCGGAGCCATCATACCACGTGCGATATTCCTTGTAGCCGGCCTTGACGTAGCCGACATCGGCTTTGGTGAGGTTGAGATTGAACTCGTAGTCTTCCATGCCAGGTAAGGC
>CAIYYV010000044.1 GCA_903930425.1 Akkermansiaceae bacterium
GAAGCGACTGTCGGCGACAAGCTCTTTTTGCTCTCCGGCGTTGGTGCCGACGAGGAGCGGAGCGACGAGGCGGCAGTGCCGTGCTGACTGCGGGACGTGATTCGCCTGACCGCGCCGGTTAGAAATGAGAACAGCGGCTAGAGGAAAGTTGTCCACAGGGTTCCGCAGCGAGAATGGGCCCGAAGGCCGCTCGTCGGAGCTGCGGGTTCCTGTGGGCAACTTTCCGGTGGTGCAGTGCCACTGGGCTCAGCTCACCTTCGCCCGTCCCAAGGCGGCGACAAGTTCGCCCAACTCTGCATGCCCTCTCACGCGACGAAAGCCGCTTTGCGCTCGCAGCAAGGCCACTCCCATCCAACGCTCCAATTGATCGCTTCGAGCCTGCCATCTGCACACCCTGCCGATGACTCCCCGCGTGTTGCGAATCACATTTTCAATATGGTTGGTGCTCAAAAACGTGACGTTGAGCGTGGCGGGCACATTCAACCGATGGAAGGCGAGGATACTGTCTCTCTTGGCCGACAGTGCTTCCGAAGCGGCGAAGTTCTTGCTGCTAACAAATTTCAGCATCTCATCAAAAGCCTCTTCTCCAGCGTCAGCCCCCTGCACGGCCCGTAAGCGGTTCATCTTGCCTACGAATTCCTTCTGGTGCTTGTAGGAAAGTTTTCCGCACACCACGCGCTCCACATGCACCAGGCATTGTCCTCGTTCCTCGGACTATGCCAGCTAGCGCCTACGGCGGCAGGATTCATGTCGCTATCGCTCCTGCCGCGTTCCTGCTGCACTGCGTCGGGCCAAAAATCCCGCACCGCCTTGGCGATGGCATCACTGCCGTCACGCACCACGAACAGCCTCCGATCCGTTCCAACTTTCAAGCCTCGCGCGGTGATTTTGACCAGCAACCCCTTGACCACTTCTGCGCTTTCACTGCTGCCTTCCTCAAAGTCTAACAAATGCTTGTTGCCCTCCACGTCAATCGCCAGGGCCACCACCACACACCTTTCTTTGCATGGAAACACGCCATCGATCATCATGGCCACCATGTCGATTCCGGTTAGATCCCGAGCACGAAACTCCGCCAACAGTTCTCTGCTGCGCTCCTTCCAGCCCTCGCAGACAGTGCTTGCGCTCACGCCTAACATCTTGCCAACGCCCTTGCCGGAAGCCCCGTGGCACATGGCCTCAAGCACCTCGTCAAACATCCCCTTGCGCTTCTTCGCCGCCGCATAGGATTTGAGTCGAACCTCGGTTTCCTTGCCATCCTCCTTCATTTTTCGAACCCTGGATTTCGAGAATCGTTCCCGTCCCTCCGTGGTGTCGAGATTGACCATTTCCGAACCGGCTCGCCGATATTTGCTCGCCGTCGGTCGATAGATCGGACCGCACAGATCGGTCACCTCCTGCTCGAACATCGCCAGCAGGCCATCGCGCACAATGCCGCGGAGGCGCTCCTGGAAAATTCCGTTAAAATCTTCAATCCCGACTTGCGCCGGTGCTTGGATACCTGTCAGTTTGCTCATGGTGTTGGTTGGTTTGAATTATTTTCCAAACAGGCGATGTCGGAACATCGCCCGATCAACCAGCACCAATTCATTTTAACAGATTAACGAAAAAAAATCCTCTTCCAAGTCAGGAACGATACGGTGGAGGATATCTGCAATACCTGGGATTCTATTAGAAACAGTTCGACCGTATAGTGACTTTCGTAACGCAAACGATAAGACGGAGTGGTTTTATTGTCTGGATCAGCAGGGCCGGCTGATTTTGATTGATAAAGCTGGAAAGCAAAGTGCCGTTGAAAGCACATATTTTTCGACTGGGTGTGAAAGGCCGAATTGATGCAATAGGCCACAGCTGAATAATTAGGAAAGTGCATGCGCGGCAGGGTGGCGGAAACAGGAACGCCCAGACTGAAACCGTCACCTTGATCTTGCCGCTGCGAGCACGGCCACGACGTGCCGGTATCGAAGTCGCATGCATCGCCGAAACCACCCCGCTTACGCCGGGTTTAGGTGACCCATAATTGGGCCAGCTACGTTATCGGTTCCCCGATAACTTCTGGCAAGGGGGGAGCTCCCCGGGCACCGCAATCTGCTAGGCTCGGGCCATGTCTTTTGCAAATCACCCCTGAGACGGGGACGTAACGGACGGACCGCCCATGCGCGGTTCGTGGCAGTCGAGATGCCCGAGGTTGCCGCACGCCCTGGGTGATCGAGTTGGAGGGCGCGCGGTGTGGCAGAGAGGAGCTTGATGTTAGAAATCCACACACATCGGCGACTTGCTGGACGACGGCAAACCGAACGCCAGCTTCAAGGCCTGAGTCTAACACACCATTTTTCGGCCATCATAAATCCGGGGTGGGGAGGCTTCGCTCCATGCCCCGGATTTTGCGTGTGGTGCCGCGTAGGAGCACGTGCCAGCCGCACAAGGGATGGCAATAGGGCCGGCCTTCACATGCACCATCCGCGCCTAACAACCACCGTTGGCATGCGGATTGAACGGGTGGTCAGGAATGAGCGGATTCAGGCACCCTCACCGTGCGGGTCGTCCGGTCGTATTTGGTGGTGTTTTCCCACTGCCCCTCTTTCGGCACAATGCCAAACCAATCGTTTGCCTGCTCCTCAGTGGTGAGTTCGCGGTAATGTTTGAAGATGATCGACGGCGAGTTGCCCGCTTCGAGGGCCACCTGGTCGGCGCTCTTCACCGTGGCGATCCGGTAGCTGATGAACGAGTGACGCAAGACGTTACGGGGCCATTCAATACCGAGGGCGCGGGCCAGTGCGGTGGATTCCTTTGCATATTCACCGGAAGGAATGATGCGGCCTTTGCGCTCAAGGGGCTGGAGCCACGCCGCAAGATTCGCGGTGATCGGGATCAACCGGCGTGAGGCCGTCTTCGCCTGGGATGCACGCAACTCGATCAAACCACGATCAAGGTCCACGGCACTCCAATCAAGTCGGGCAAGCTCAGCCGTGCGAATTCCGGCAAACGCGCTGATGGCAAGCATTGGAATCAGGTGCGGCGGCGCAGAGTGAAGGATCTTCTGGAACTGCGCAGGCGAATAGATCGTCACATCCCCACTCTTCACTTTCAGCTTGCGGAGTTGGCTGGCAGCGGTGGGTTTGCCCTCGGGCAGATAGTTGCGCTCAAGTGCGAACGAAAACAGAAGATTCACGTAGAGCAGCATCGTGTTGCGCGAACTTGGGGAAACTTTCAAGCCCCGCAGCCAATCGTCGATCTCGGATGAAGTGAGGTCCAGAATCGGCCCCGGGTGGGCAGGGAAGAGGATTTTTTTCCGTTAATCTGTTAAAATGGAATGGTGCTGGTTGATCGGGCGATGTTCCGACATCGCCTGTTTGGAAAATAATTCAAACCAACCAACACCATGAACGATCAGACAGGGA
>CAIYYV010000045.1 GCA_903930425.1 Akkermansiaceae bacterium
CGCGTAATTCTCCGTCTGCGCTTCGACCACTGTGATATTCTGAGCTTCCTCCTCGCGTTTCGCCTCGATCACCCCAACGGCAGTCTGATCCATAAAGAGCACATAATCGGCAGGACCGACGTCGGTTTGATATTCGCGGACGGCTTGGCCAAGCCCGGCATGCAGATCGATCTTGCCTTTGGATTGCACGGTCCAGCCAGACGCCGTAAGCATGCGGTCGATACTGTCACGGGCTTTTTGCTCGGGATTCTGATTCTGCATGGAGTGAGTACATGCTAACAATCTGAAATGACGAGGGAAGAGAAAAAGCGCGGGTCGAAGGACGAGGAAGTTGACGTTGGCACCTTCGAGGACGTCCATGTCTCAATCCGCAGTTATGCCTAACGGATTCCAGTCAGGGCTTCGTGGTTCAACATTCTTTTGCCGGACAAACCAGCGGCACGGTTGGAAAATACGACCGATAGCGCGCCTGATCGCGCGTGAGAATCGCCAACCCCGCGACCTCGGCGTGAGCGCCGATGAAAAAATCCGGCAACGCGCTGGTTCGGGAGCCGCCCCGGCGGCGATAGGCCACATGCGCCTTGGCGGCCAAAAACAGCGCAGCAGGGGGAATCTCCAAGACCACAATTCCCATGGATTGCAAAAGATCGTCCACCTCTTGGGTAGTTTCCGCATTGCTGCACAGCTCCGCGTAGATCATCGCATTGGCCACCAATCCGTCAGCCGAATGGTTTTCCAAGGCCGTAAGCGACCACTCAAACCAGACCGGATCCTGATGGACCACGTCAAAAATCACGTTGCTGTCAACGAGGATCGGCATCTCCTTACTCGCCGCGGGTGAGGTTCATGATTTCATTGGTGCTCATCCGACCTTTCCAAATACCCGTCACGTGATCGAATTTTCCTGACGTCCGAATCAGGGTGCGAGTTTTCGGTAATGCTTCTTTTGGAACAGCCAGTTCCCGCTCCAGAAGGCTTGCCATCCAGGAGGAGAGCGATTTCGATTCATCCACGGCGCGGTGCCGGGCCGCACGGCAAAGATGGTCGGGGAGTTTGAGGGTGACGTTCATGGTTTCCGTGCAGCACGGTTGCACGGTTGCACGAGAAATCAAGTCGGGATTGCTGGCATCTGAAATTTTGCATCCTCGCTCTTCTCCTGTCCCCGCATCCAACGCGGCGCATCAGCCGACGGTGGCTGAAAGCTGATAGAAAAGCACGGCGCTGCCACCATATTCGCGGCGGTCGGCCAGCGTGACACCCGGCCCGTCCGGCGACGATTGGTGAGCCGAGATTTCGGCGATGAACCAGGCACCCGGTGCGAGTCGTGGAACGAGGCACTCGTTTTTCAGGAGATCGCCGATGCGGTCCTTGTCGCCGTGGTGGTGCCAATACGGCGGATCCGCGAAGATCAGATCATACTGGGCACCATCGCGCTTCAGGTAGGCAAAAACTTCTGATAGAACGGCGCGACCACCATCTAACCGGGTCTTGGCGAGGTTTTGCGTGATGGTGCCACAGGCCTGGCGGTGGTCATCGACAAACACACATGAGGCAGCCCCGCGACTCAAGGCCTCGAGGCCGATGGCCCCGGAACCGGCAAAAAGATCAAGCACCCGCGCGTTTACCACACAGTCGCCGAGAATCGAAAAAACCGCCTGGCGCACAAAATCAGTGGTCGGGCGGGCCACCGCCGCTGGAACTTTGATGGCGACGCGCCCGGCAGTTCCGGCAATGATTCTCATGCGGGTGGCGTGGATCGCGCGGCCTGCGCAGGTGCCTTCTTCGCGGCTGCCTTCTTTGCGGGTGCCTCCTTCTTCGCGGGACCGACTTTCACGGGCGCGGCCTTTGCGGGCGCGGCTTTGGGGTTTTTGATTTGGCCGGCTTTGCCAAGGGCAAATCGTATCACCAAACTGGTGTCTAACAGACGGGACCCCTCCGTCGATAGCACTTGGACTCGATAGACAATCAACCCGAAATTGCCGTCGGCAAATCGTCCGATGGCAACGTTTTCCTTCGTTTTATCGAGACTCGTTTCTTCTTCAAATTTCCATTCGTTTCCGCTCCACTCACCCAACACACTGGCGGGATCCGCCTGGATGTCCGCGATGCGCTTCAACTCGCCGTTAGGGGAACGGAACGCATCGTCCTTTGCATTGTATCGAAGCGTCGAAATCGGGCTGGCCCCGCCGGTGGAAGTGATCGACCAAATCCCGTCGGCACTTTGGCGCAGGAATAACATGACGTTTTCCTTCGACTTGAATTCGCGTTTGTTCCAAAGCACGAGGTATTCGGCATACTCATCCTTGGTGAGCCCCAATCGCTCGTCATAGGGAAGCGGCACCCCCGGCTTGGCCTGACCCGAAAACTCGCGGAACCATTTGCTGTCCTTGCGCGCCGATGCCTCGACCTTCGCCACCAACTTGTCGATTTCCGGCGGCGGAATCACCATCCCAATCTGACCCTTGACCGGAATATCCTGCTCTAACAATCCGGCAAATATCTTGGGCACCTCTGCGGCGGATAGCTGAATCAATAAACCGAGGGTGAGGAACGGGAGGTGGAATTTCATGGAACCGGCGCTGAACGTGGCTGCCCGCGCGCCAAAATTCAAGCGGCGATTCTGACAACCTTTCGGCACGAGCGAGTGGGAGGCTACGGTTCTCCTGCCGCGAAGATCTCCGATATCGGCGTTTCGGCTTTCTCATCCATCCAGCGTTCCAAAGCGGCCTGCATCGGAGCGAGCACCTCGGGACGGGACGCAGCCAGATCCGTCTCGCCATGGGGGTCCGAAGCCATGCGAAACAACCCGAAATGTCGGATGCCGGCAAGCGTCGGGGTGCAAACCAGCTTCCAATTTTGGGTTCTCAGGCACCGCTGTTTTGCCTGCACCAGCCGGTCCTGATACTCCGGCTTGAGAACAAACTGATAGTGATAATTTTCATCGATCCATGTGCATTCATCCATCGGCGGAAGCTTCGGCCGCTCCACTCCGGGGACCGCAAACTGAATGAATGGAAACCCGGTCTCCCCATAAAACGGACGGGTGCGCGGTGCCTCAGAGCCCGTGATCCAAGCGGCAAAACTTTTCCCCTGCCACGTGAAGGACGGCGCAAGACCGACAAAATCCGCGAGCGTGGGAACCACATCTATCAGGCGCACCGTTTCCGA
>CAIYYV010000046.1 GCA_903930425.1 Akkermansiaceae bacterium
AGGTGATTGCCACTCTCCGCGCGGCCCTCAGTGACGACGGTAACCACTTCCTCGGACCGGTCGAGCCACCGCTCGCGCTCCAGTGCGGGTTTGTCACCGCCAAGATGCCCATGGCCTTCGCCTGCCTGCCATCTAACGGAAACCCCGGATCGAACAACACGCCCAATCTTCCGGATTCCAAAACCCGCAGCCGGTCACGCCTCCATCCCACGAAACCCAAACCGGTCGCGCCGCGTGCTCGCCCCAAAACCCCCGCGCGTCATTCCTCTCCGGCCGCCGCGCCACCCGCGCATCATTCGTTAGAGATCGCCCGCGCCCTCGCGGATGCCGGCAACATGCACGCGGCGGACGTGATGCTCAAGCACCTGGCCACTTCCGAGGGCCCGTCGCCGGAACTCTTCTGCCTCCACGGACTGGTGAGTGAGGCGCTCGATCACGGCGACCTTGCCGAAGCGTATTACCGCAAGGCCCTCTACCTGGACCCTGCCCACTACGAAACCCTCGCGCACCTCGCCGCACTCCTCGAATTGAACGGCCGCCGCTCCGCCGCCGCCTCGCTCCGCCGCCGCGCCCAACACCTCGCCGCCCCATGACCACCGCTTTTCTCCAGCGCCAACCCGACTCCTCCGACCGCGAACGATGGCGTGCTGAACTCGCCACGCCGCCTCCCTCCGTCCATCAGAACCACCGCTTGGTCCTTTTTTTATTCCGTGTCGGAAACGCACGCTACGGCATCGAACCCTCGTGCATTGAACTTGCCGCCCCGCTCTCCACCCTCCATTCCATGCCTCACCGCAGCGCCTCACTTGCGGGCGTCGTCAACGTGCGCGGCACCGTCACCTTGTGTTTCTCTTTGTCTCACATTCTTTCATCCTCTATCAGCCCGCCCAGCCCGCGCCCCATGTTGCTCGTGCTCACCCATCATGGCTGGAGGGTCGCCTGCCAAGTGGACGAGGCCGAGGGTGTGGCGGAATTTGAACGCACCTCACTCCTGCCCGTGCCCGCCACTCTCGATGCCACGAGTCGCGCCCATGTGAAAGGAATGTTTGCCATCGAGTCCGGCCACGATATCGGTTGGCTGGATGCCGAGTCTCTTTTTAAAGCCTTTGATGCCGCGGCAAGATAATCCCATGAACCGCGACCTCAGCCATTTCTCTCTGGCCGAACTCTTCCAAACAGAGTGCGAAACCCAGTGCCGTGTGCTCAGCGATTCCCTCCTGACCCTCGAACAGGGATCCCATGACCCCGCTATCCTCGAGGCCCTCATGCGCGCGGCCCACTCACTCAAAGGCGCCGCCCGCATCATCAACCTCGAACCCGCCGTCCAAATCGCCCACGCCCTCGAGGAAATCTTTGTCTCTGCCCAACAGGGAACCACATCCCTCGAGAGCCATCAGATCGACCACTTGCTCAAAGGCGTCGACTTGCTTACCCGCCTCTCGGCTACAGATGACGCCGCATCCCTCCATGCCGATGTGCTCGCCTTCCTCGATGGCCCCCACCCAACACCCACCCATAACTCCCTAACAACTGGCGAGGAGCCCACCCAATCCCCACCCACGGAAAAATCCGTCGATGAATCCCGGTCATTGCGCGTCACCGCGGAAAGCCTCGACCTCTTGCTTGGCAGCGCCAGCGAATCTCTCGTCGCCTGGCGCCGCATCCGTAATTTTGCCAAACAACTCTGGCGCCTCCACGGCCACCAACGCAAAACCGCCACCCACCTCGAATCCACCATCGCTTGCGCTGCCAATGGCGAAAACCCCGCCATCAGCCTGCGCCACTTGCAGTCCATGATCGAAACCGGCGATCGCCTCGTGCTCGCCGACCTCGACGAATTCGAACGCTTTGAGAGAAATGCCTCATTGCTTTCCCAACGCCTCTACGGCGAGGCTCTCTCCTGCCGCATGCTGCCCTTTGGCACCATGGCTCCCTTGCTCCGCCGCGCCGCGCGCGACCTCGCCCGCCGCCTCGGCCGCGATATCTCGTTCGAAATCCGCGGCGATGCCGTCGATGTGGATAGGGACCTGTTAGAAAAAATAGAGTCCCCGCTGCTTCACCTCCTCCGCAATGCCATCGACCACGGTATCGAGTCGCCTGCCGACCGCATCGCTGCGAATAAACCCGGCACCGGTCACATCATCATCGAAGCATCCCACCGTGCCGGCTTCCTTATCATCCGCGTCAGCGACGATGGCCGTGGCGTCGATCATGAAAAACTCCGCTCCCTCGTGGTCTCCCGCGGCTTCACCGACGCCCTCACCGCCGCCCAACTCGGCCATGCAGAACTCCTCGAATTCCTCTTCCTCCCGGGCTTCTCACTCCGCTCAGAAGTCACCGAAATCTCAGGCCGAGGCGTGGGACTCGACGTCGTCCAAGCCGCCGTTAGAGAAGCACGCGGCACCGTGAGAATGTCTTCCGCTTCCGACACTGGCACGGCATTTGACCTGCAATTGCCCATTTCACTCTCGGTGATGAAAGCCTTGGTGTTTGAAATCGCCGACGAACCCTACGCCATCCCGCTGGCCAGAGTCGAACGCGTGCTCTCCGTGCAAGCTTCCGATATCGAATCCCTCGAGGGTGTCCAATACGTCACCGTAGGATCCTCCCGCGTCGGCATCGTCGATGGTGCCGCCGTGCTCGGTCGCCCGCTCCAACACGCCGCCCGCGAACATGTCAATCTCATTCTGTTAGCTTCTTCCGGCGATCTCTTCGGCGTTGTCGTTTCCCGCTTTCTCGGCGAAGGTGAAATCGTCGTGCAAGCCCTCGATAAACGACTCGGACGCGTGCGTGACATCGCCGCGGCCGCCCTTACCGAAAATGGCTAGCCTTTGCTGCTCATCGATGTCGAGGATTTCCTTCTCTCCGTGCGCCGCATGGCCGCCGCCGGCCCGCTTCACGGCATCACCGCATCGTCCTCGGAGCTCGATAAAGCCACCCGACAGATTTTGGTGGTTGATGATTCCCTAACAGTTCGCGAACTCGAACGCAAACTCCTCACCTCACTCGGCTATGCCGTTGAAATCGCCGTCGATGGCATGGACGGCTGGAATGCCGCACGCACCGGCCGCTTCGCCGCAGTCATCACCGACGTCGATATGCCTCGCATGGACGGCATTGAACTGACCCGACTGATCAAAAATGACGCCCGTCTGCGCGAGACGCCCGTCATCATCGTTTCCTACAAGGACCGCGAAGAAGACCGCCTGCGCGGACTCGATGCAGGCGCCGATTATTATCTCACCAAGGGCAGTTTCCAGGACGCAAGTTTTGCCCGCGCCGTCGCTGAAGTGCTCGGCCAAGATCCCCCATCATGAAAATCGGAATAGTCAACGACTCGAACATGGCCACCCAAGCCATCGCCTCGACTCTGCAATCAAGCCCGGAACACCACGTGCTCTGGACAGCCCAGAATGGCCCGGATGCCATCCGACTCTGCTCGGAAAACACCCCCGATCTCGTGCTTATGGACCTCGTCATGCCCGGCATGAACGGCGTGGAAACCACCCGCGCCATCATGCGCTCCTGCCCCACCGCCATCCTCGTCGTCACCGCTTCGGTGAGCCTCAACTGCGCACTCGCCTTCCAAGCCATGGGTGCCGGTGCCCTGGATGTGATCGCTACCCCCACGCTTGCCAGCAACGACGGACGCTCCGGGTTTCTTCAAAAAATTGCCCAGCTCGCGGTGATCATCGCAAACCCGCTGCCATCTGCCGTTCTAAGACCCAATCATTCTCACAAAACCGCACGCGCCGTGCACAGCACAAACAACACTCTCGTGGCCATTGGGTGCTCGGCTGGAGGACCCGCCGCCCTCGCGGAAATCCTCACGGCCCTCGCCCCTGTTGAGCGCGCGGCCGTGGTCATCATCCAGCATATTGATGCCCGCTTCATCGATGATCTCGCCGGCTGGCTCAAAGGTTTCAGCAAGGATCCCCTTCAATTGGTTGCGGAAGGGGATCTGATAGAACCTGGCCGCATTTACCTCGCCGGTAAACATGGCCACCTCGAAACCCAGGCCCGATCCCGCCTCCACTATAACCCCAACCTCGGCGGCCGCGCCTATCAGCCATCTGTCGACGTGTTCTTTGCGAGCATTGCCCGAACCTGGCGCGGCCGCGCCCTCGGCGCGGTGCTCACCGGCATGGGCCGCGACGGTGCCACCGGACTTCACGCGATGCGCGACGCCGGTTTTCTCACAATTGCTCAGGACGAAAATTCCTCGGCGCTTTTTGGAATGCCCAAAGCAGCCGCGCCTTTTGCTTCCGAAATCCTCTCTCTTTCCGCCATCGCGCCTCGCATCAACCAATGGATCCACTCCAGCCCGAAAATTTAGCCCATGAAACCACAACCTCAATCGCACCCTAACAGTGATTCAGCGGCTATGATCCTGCTTGTCGATGACCAAGCCGTTATCGGTGAGGCCATCCGCCGCATGCTCCAGTCCCAACCAGGTCTTGATTTCCATTACTGCGCGGAGGGAGCCTTCGCCCTGAGCACGGCAAAAAAACTTTCGCCTATGGTGATTCTCCAGGACTTGGTCATGCCCGACGCCGACGGACTGGCCCTCGTCAGGGAATACCGGAAATGCCCCGAACTTCTGGAAATCCCTGTCATCGTCCTTTCCACCAAGGACGACCCTGTCATCAAAAAGGCCGCCTTTGAGGCCGGCGCGAACGACTATATCGTCAAACTCCCCGATCCGATCGAACTGCTCGCCCGCGTCCATTACCACGCCAATGCCTGCCTCGCCAAACGACAACTCCATGAAGCCCTCCGCGCACTGCGCGAAAGCCAAAGCCAACTCCTCGACCGCAACGCCTCCCTCGAACAACTCAACGAACAAAAAAACCGGCTTCTCGGCATGGCCGCCCACGACCTGCGCAACCCGCTCGGCGTCATCCTCGCCTACAGCGATTTCCTCGAGTCCGAAGCCTTCGACGTGCTCGACAATGACCAACGCGACTTCGTCTCAACCATCAAGTCGACCAGCGAGTTCATGCTTCATCTCATCAACGACTTGTTAGATGTCTCCGCCATCGAGTCCGGCCAACTCCAACTCGAATGCACGCCCACCGACCTAGTCGAACTGGTGCGTCACAACGTGGCGCGCAACCGCGTGCTCGCCCACCAAAAACAAATTGAACTGGAATTCGAGCAATCCGGGTCACTGCCCGTGCTCACCCTTGACCGCGGTAAAATCGAACAAGTACTCAACAATCTCATCGGCAACGCGGTGAAGTATTCCCATCCGAAGACTCACGTGAAGGTCGTGCTTGCGGCGGATTCCCAGCAAGCCTCCATCTCAATCACCGATCAGGGCCAAGGCATCCCCGAGGCGGATCTGCCAAAACTCTTCAAACCCTTCGGCAGAACCAGCGTCCAAAGCACCGCCGGCGAACAAAGAACCGGCCTCGGCCTCGCCATCGTGAGCAATATCATCAAAGGCCACGGCGGCAATATCTCTGTCAAAAGCCAAGTCGGAAAAGGATCTACTTTCCTGTTCCATCTGCCTTTCGCGCCGGATTAGGAATGGTTGACGGCATCTCAAACCTGATACCCAACAGATCCATACCATGAAAAAACTCAGCTTGCGGATTGCAATGGGGTGCTCCTTGGTCATTCCATGCCTGGTGGGAGTGATGGCAATCACCACTGCCCAATCCAGCGCGCAGGACTACTATACAACTCAGGTGAAGAGATGCACGACCTGCAACAACGTCGTTCCTGATAGCTCGAAAAAGGGCGATGTCTGCCCACATTGTTTCATCCGATGGGGCGACTACTATCCCTGCTTGAAAGTCACGCGCACGTGGAAAAGTCCAGGCAAGGAGTTCAAGAGCTGTGAAGGCTGCGGCAAGGACGTGGCCGACGCCTCAAAACCCGGTGAACCCTGCCCTCATTGCAAAAAACGATGGGGAAGACTCAATGAAGTATTCATCTACGCTCCAACGGCTTCCTTGGATGTCACGCGAACTCAGATCAATCCAAGTCGGGAGGATCTCTCAAAAAGTTGTGGTGCTTGCAAAAAACCGGTTTCTCTCAACGCAAAAAGCGATGACTTTTGTCCTCACTGTCAGATCAAATGGATAAGCGTGAATTCCATCCGCATCCCCCTCACTCCTTCCACAACTCCAGACCCGCCCCCCACGAAGGCACCAGATCCTCCCAAATACACAGGATTTCCCGGAATGCCCGGCGCTCCCCAGACCCATCCAAGCCGCCCGATTCGTCCCACTCGCCCGTCTCGAAAATCGGATTCACAGCCCCCCGTCTTGCTCGCTCCCGCTCAATCACCACCCACTGCCGAAAGCGGAATCTTCCGCCAGAGCACAGATGGCACTCTTGATAAGGTGACCCCGTAATCCTCTGGGGTCAGGTGTTGCATTTCAACAATTTCGCCAACTTGTTCAATTTCCGCAGGGTTTGAGGATGTTGGTTCGCGGTCATTACCAGACGGCTCACTGAGCCGGAGTGGCCCATCGCCAGGCGTTTTGCGATCCATGGATTGCCTGCCGATGTTCGCTGTCTGAGCAAGCAGGCCACCAAGACCTTGCGTTCATCGCCTTTGCGCAGTTGTGCCAACTCCTGCGGAACCACAGCAAGCCCCAACCTTGTCAGGGCTTCACTTGCTAGCCGCTCGGCCTCCGCCTCGCCGTGCTGCTTGGATGCTTCGCTGGCCCGGCTCCTCTTTGCGGAGGGTTTCTTCATCAAGTCCAGCAATCGGTCTCCGAAGGTCGCCTCACCGAGATACCATCCCCGCCGTAGAGCCTTCATTGCCTTTTCATCGATCCTGCCATTGTTGCGCGCCGCCCTCGCCTCCAGCCAATCGACATATGCCCTTCTGCCGCGTCGATCGCCTGCAAGCTCGAAGGCCCGGAGAAGACGCCCGGTTTCCAACCAATCCGGCCCATTGCCCTTCGCATGGCTTGGAAGGCTGCTCCAGCGGTATCCGGTCAATTTGCCTTTCTTGCCTCCCGCCAGCCCGGCTCGCGCCGGATTGAGATGGATGTAATCCGCCACGATTTTGAAATAATGGAGATCGCTGTCCGAGGCATTGACCGGAATCGACTTGTAACGCCCTTGGAAAACATGCCCGCGCCTCCTCCGCCGCCGGTTCCAACCCTGGCTGAAG
>CAIYYV010000047.1 GCA_903930425.1 Akkermansiaceae bacterium
CTCAAGGATGTTTCCCGCATGATTGCCATCAGACAGACATGAGAGGAGGCGATCGGGGTGGCAAACTTTCCGCCTTGAATGCCCGAGATCTGCCTCAGGCGCTGTGGGGTGATCACTTTTTGACTCGCAGGGTGCGGCCGGTCATTTCCTTTGGTTTTGGAACGCCGAGCATGTCGAGCAGGGTGGGGGCGACATCGGCGAGGATGCCGTCGATGATCTGATAATTCGCGGCGTCATCCGCGACATAGACGACATGGACCAGGTTGGTGGTATGGGCCGTGTTGGGGGATCCGTCGGCATTGCGCATGAATTCGCAGTTTCCGTGGTCCGCAGTGACGAGCAGTTTGCCGCCCAGTCGCAGGGTTTCCTCGACGACAGATTTGACGCTGGCATCGATGGTTTTGACTGCCTGGATGGCGGCATCGACGACGCCGGTATGGCCGACCATATCAGGGTTGGCGAAGTTGAGGATGACCAGATCGTAATTTTTCAGTTGATCCACGACGGTGGCGGTCACTTCAGGCGCGCTCATTTCCGGCTTAAAATCATAGGTTGGCACATCCTTGGGTGACTGGATGATGATGCGGTCCTCGCGCTTGTTAGGGAGTTCGACTCCGCCGTTGAAGAAATAGGTGACGTGCGGGTATTTTTCGGTTTCCGCGATGCGGAGCTGGTTGAGGCCGGCGGCAGCGACGGTTTCGCCGAGGACCATGTCCAAGTTGACCGAGGCGAAAATTGCCGGGCACTGGTAATTTTCGTCGTATTCGGTGAGGGTGTAGAACCGGGTTTTGGGGGTGGCGGTGCGATCAAACCCGCTGAAGTCATCTTTCAGAAACGCATCGGACAATTCGCGGGCGCGGTCGGCGCGGAAGTTAAAGAAAAGCACGACATCGCCATCGCGGACGCGCTGGGTATTGGCTTCCGTGAAGATCATTGGCGGCATGAATTCATCGGTCTTATTCAGGCGGTAGTAATCCGCGACAGCCTCGCTGGCGAGGACGTCGCGCGATTCGCCGACGCCTAACACAATGGCGTCCCAAGCGAGTTTCACGCGGTCCCAGCGTTTATCTCGGTCCATGGCGAAGTAGCGGCCGATGACGGTGGCGATGCGGGCCCCGCACTGGGCGGCCTCATCCTCGACTTTGGCGAGGTAGGCCTCACCGCCGGTGGGTGAGGTGTCGCGGCCATCGGTGATGGCGTGGATCATGATGTCGCTCACGCCAGCCTGTTGGGCGAGTTTCACCATGGCGATGAGTTGATCCTGATGGCTGTGGACGCCGCCATCGGAAACCAGGCCGATGAAATGGAGGCGTGAGGATTTGGCGTTTTCCAGCATTTCGGCAAAATGCGGGAGGGCGGCCAATGACTGATCTTCGATGGCTTTGTTGATGCGTGTTAGATCCTGATAGACGATGCGGCCTGCACCGAGGTTGAGGTGTCCGACTTCCGAGTTGCCCATTTGGCCGGGGGGCAGTCCGACGTCCATACCGGAGGCGCTGAGGAATGCTTGAGGATACTTGGCGAGCATTGCATCGTGGAAGGGGGTATTGGCTAACAGCACCGCATTGCCATCCTGTATTGCGGTTGTTTTGCCGCCGGGGTTGACGCCCCAGCCGTCGCGAATGATAAGAACTACGGGTTGTTTGGCCATGATGGAGAGGCATTTAGCCCGCCGCGCCGACTCCCGCAAGTCTTGATTATTCGAGTTCCGCTCGCTGCGGTGTTGGCTGGTTCGCGGATTCTGATGGATCAGGACTCTGGATCAGAGTCGCCACGAGAGGATGAAATGAGGATGAAGCCCGGCTATTCAGAGGTTGCCGGCCAAGCGTCCGGTGCTTGGGTGTATCAGCAATGCGGGTTTGGGTTCGCGGTGGATCCAGACGCTCTGGACGAGTCCGAGGAGGAGCATGCAGATGACGACAAAGGTGCCCGAGTAGCTGACCAATGGCAGGGGGATGCCGGTAATGGGCATGAGCAGCACGCACATGCCGATGCTTTCAAAAACATGTGCAAAAAACAGAGCGACGACGAGGCAGGCGAGCAATCTTCCGGACATGTCGCGGCTGTAAAACGCGATGAAGAGGGTTTGGATCAAAAGCAAAGCGAAGGCGGAGAGCAGCAAGAGGCTTCCACGAAACCCGAGTTCCTCGGCGATCACTGCGAAGATATAATCATTATGTGCGGTGTCCCTGGGGATGAAGCCTTTTGCATGAAGCGACCCTTGTTCGTTAGAGGCTTTCCAACCGACGCCCTTCCATCCGGCTTTTCCGACGGCCATCGAGATGTTATGGGGAGCATAGCCCTCGTCGGAGATATTGACCTCCTGACCCTGCATCATGTTCAACCAGGTATCGATGCGTTGGGGGCCGCGTTCGGACACCAAAGGCAAGGCGATAAAATAAAGCAGGGGGATGAGGCCGGCCGCGATGAAAGTCATGAATGACAGATAGCGGAACGGGGCCCCGCCGATCAGAAGAGCGACGATGGACACGGGGATCCAGACGAGAGCCGATCCCATATCGCCCATTTTCATGACCATGAGAAAGGGGGCTGCCGCAATTACTCCGATGACTCCGATGCGCAGAAAGGGGGCACCCAGCCAGGGGTGGATTTTTGGGAGGTCTTGGATCAGCCAAGCAATCAGAAGAATGCCCGAGGAAATGCCAAGTTGGGCCGGTTGGAAACTCAGGCCGAACAAGGTGAGTCGGTGGACGGCGTCATCCTGTTGCATGGCCATCGCCATCAAGGCGAGGCTGATACCGTAAAAGGGAATTCCGAGCCAACGAATCCAGCGGTAATCGACAAAGGCGACCGAGAAATAGGCGACGCTGCCCAGCAAAATCCAGCGTTTTTGCATCCAGGCATAATAGAGGCCGGCACTGCCGAACTGGTTGAGCAATTCTTTGGAGATCGTGAGATGGCGGGCGGCGCTTTCGATCATGAAGACTCCGAAGATCAGCAAACCATACATGACCCATATGAGGACCCAATTCATCCCAAGGATTTTTCTCAAAAAGGGTGTCATGGGAGATGGTGAGCGGTGCGACCTCTCTTATCGACCCCAGCATTCGAGCAATGTCTTGGCCATGACGCCGGGGGTTTCCGCCACTGCGATTCCACATTCTGTTAGAATGCGTTTTTTGGCTTGGGCGGTATCATCTTCTCCGCCGACGATAGCACCCGCGTGTCCCATGCGCCGGCCCGGAGGAGCTGTGGCCCCGGCGATGAATCCGGCGATCGGCTTGCGGCAATAGTCGCGGGCCCATCGCGCGGCTTCCACTTCGGCGTTGCCGCCGATTTCGCCGATGAGAATGATGGCCTCGGTTTCGGGGTCGTCATTGAAGCATTTGAGCACATCGAGATGGGAAGTGCCATTGATGGGATCTCCACCGATGCCGACGCAGGTGCTTTGGCCATACCCGAGTTGGGTGAGTTGCCAGACGGCCTCATACGTGAGAGTGCCCGAGCGAGAAACCACGCCAACGTTACCGCGTTTGTGAATATATCCCGGAGCGATGCCGATGCGGCAGCCGCCATGACTGCGTTCGCCGCGGCCTGGAGTGACGATGCCGGGGCAGTTAGGGCCGACCAGTCGGGATTTTGAGCCGACGAGCAGGGCTTTCACGCGCATCATGTCCATGACGGGGATTCCCTCGGTGATGCAGACGATGAGTTCGACGCCGGCGTCGGCGGCTTCAAGCACGGCATCGGCCGCGAAGGCGGGCGGCACGAAAATGACAGAAGCGGTGGCACCGGTTTCTTTCACTGCTGCGGACACGGTGTCAAAAATCGGCACCGTATTGTCAAACAATTGGCCGCCTTTTGTGGGAGTGACCCCGCCGACGATGTGTGTGCCGTATTCGATGGAGAGGCGGGCGTGGCGTGCGCCGAAACTTCCGGTAATCCCTTGCACCAATACCTTGGTGGTTTCGTCGATGAAGATAGCCATTTGAAAGAGGGGTGAGTGATAGGGGTGAGAGGGCGGTGATCAGGCAACGGCAGCAACGATTTTGCGGGCACCGTCGTCCATGCCGACTGCGGTGATGATATTGAGGCCGGAGGCGTCGAGAGTGGCTTGGCCGGCTTGAACATTATTGCCCTCAAGGCGGACGACCAATGGCAGGGTGAGGGCAGTCTCTTTGGCGGCGGCCACGACGCCTTCTGCGACGATGTTGCAATCCATGATGCCGCCGAAGATATTGATGAAGATGCCCTTCACATTGGGATCGCCGAGGATGATATGGAACGCTGCGGCCACTTGTTCCTTGGAAGCGCCGCCGCCGACATCGAGGAAATTCGCCGGATCTCCACCATGGTGTTTGATGATGTCCATCGTGGCCATGGCGAGACCGGCACCATTCACCAAGCAGGCAATGTTGCCGTCCAGCCCGATATAGTTCAAATCATGCAGGGCGGCGGCCACTTCCCGCGGATCTTCCGCGTCACTGTCTCGCATGGAGGAAATCTCGGGATGACGATACAGCGCGTTGTCGTCAAAGTTGAATTTTGCATCCAGAGCATACACATGGTCGTTGGTTGTCACCACCACCGGGTTGATTTCCACCATCGAACAATCACAATCGATGAAAAGTTTGTAGAGCGCATGAAGAAGGCGGCCAAACTGGCGGGCGCTGACCTGCAATCCGAGATCGTGGCAAATTTTGCGCACCTGATAGGCTTGTAGCCCCATCAGCGGATGGATGTGCTCGCGGAGGATTTTTTCGGGCGAGTGGGCGGCCACTTCCTCGATGTCCATGCCGCCTTCGGTCGAAACAATGATGACCGGTTGACAGCATTCACGATCTAACAGAATTGCCAGGTAAAGTTCGCGGCGGATGGAGACGGCCTCGCCGACCATGACTTTGCGGACCAGGCGGCCGGCGTCGCCCGTTTGTTTGGTGACGAGGACTTCTCCGAGCATTTGGGTGGCCGCGTCGCGGGCCTCTTCTGGGGATTTGACCAACTGCACGCCGCCCTTGTAGCCGCTTTTGAAAACGCCCTTGCCGCGGCCGCCGGCGTGAATTTGGGCTTTGACGACCAAATTGTTGATGGCGAGCCATCTGGCCGCGTCATAGACTTCTTTGGGGCTTGAGGCCACCTTGCCCTTGGGGCTGGGCACGCCGAAACGGTCGAAGAGTTCCTTGGCCTGATATTCGTGGATATTCATGGTGGGCAGAATCGATGATGAATGCGCAAAACCGCGATCACCCTATTGGCTCGTTCGTTATCCGGTCAAGGCATACTCAAGAAAAAAAAGTCATTCAATCGGCAGGGTGCCGAGAGGCGGGGGTTGCCCGGTGGGGTGGAGCGATCACCCGAGTGTCGGCCGCGTCAAGAGCGGGTCTGTCCCGCGCGGTTTTCTCATGAAAGGGTGAAAGCGTCGCCGGTGCCGTAGTGTTCGATCATGTAATCCATGTCTTTATCTCCGCGGCCGCTGAGGTTGACGAGCACGGTGCGCGCTTCGTCGGGGTTTTCGCGGGCGAGGCGCATGGCGTGGGCGACCGCGTGGGCGCTTTCGAGTGCGGGGATGATGCCCTCGTTGCGGCTGAGCACGTAAAACGCTTCCACGGCATCGTGGTCCGCGGCAGTGAAGTATTTGACGCGGCCCGTGTCCTTGAGGTGGCAATGTTCGGGGCCGACTCCGGGGTAATCGAGTCCGCTGGCAATGGAATGCACAGGTGCGGGTTCACCGGCCTCGTCTTGTAACAGATAACAACGAAAGCCATGAATGACCCCTTCGCGCCCGTAAGTCATGGTGGCCGAGTGCTCCCCGAGCGTCGTCCCCTTGCCGAGCGGTTCCACCCCGTGGAGATCGACCGGATCCTCGATAAATCCTGCGAAAAGGCCCATCGCATTGCTGCCACCTCCGACACAGGCCGTCACGATGTCCGGTAAATTGCCTGTCATTTCGATGATTTGTTCGCGGGCCTCAATGCCGACCACCTGTTGGAAATCCCGGACCATCATGGGAAATGGGTGCGGGCCGACGACGGATCCAATGCAGTAAATCTGATTCACCGGATCCTCGACATAGGCGGTGAGGGCGGTATCCACGGCTTCCTTGAGTGTGCGAAGCCCGTGGGTGGCGGGAATGACCCGGGCACCCAAAATATGCATCCGCGCCACGTTGGGTGCCTGTTTGGCGATGTCCACCTCGCCCATATAAATATCGCACTCAAGGCCGAAGTAGGCGGCGGCTGTTGCGAGAGCGACCCCGTGCTGGCCGGCACCGGTTTCGGCGATGAGTTTCTTTTTACCCATGTAGTGAGCTAACAGGCCTTCTCCCATGCAATGGTTGAGCTTGTGGGCGCCGGTGTGGTTGAGGTCCTCGCGTTTCAGATAGATCTGCGTCCGGCCCAGTTTTTTGGAAAGCCTGGCGGCATGATAGACCGGTGTCGGGCGGCCTTGGAAGTGGCGACGAATGCGGCGGAGTTCCTCGATAAAATCATGCGAGCGAGAAACGATTTCGTAGGCTTTGCGGATTTCCGCGAGTGGGGCCTCGAGCGCGGGTGGGACAAAAATGCCTCCGTATTTGCCAAAAAATCCGGCGGAATCAGGAGTCCTATGAAGGGATGCGGGAGTGGCGGATGGGATCATGGTGGTGAGTCGGTTGCGGGTTGTGGCGCATCCCGCCGCACAAAGCAATCTAACAAATGGCGCGCTTGTCACGCAGGGCGATTTGTTGCCGGATGCGGCCGAGCAGTTCGCGGGTGTGAGGCATGGGGCAGCCCGCGGCCTCCGCCTGGCGCAGCGGTTCCTGCCAGATCGGGCTCACCTCGACTTCCCGGCCCTCGACAAAGTCGATCATGCTGGAGGTTCGGTAGGCACCCATCGGGCGGGTTCGCTCGATGTGGAAATGGATCAATCCAGGATCGAGTTTGACGCCGAGGGCGCAGGCCGCGGCGATGACTTCGTCCATGAGCGCGCGGATTTCTTGTTCGGTCCGTGTGGACTCTAACAGCACATCGGTGGTTACGCCGCCCTCCGCCACCGAGAGCCCATTGAACGGGATGTTCCAGACGAGTTTCCCCCATTGTTCATATTTCAAATGATCCACCGCGACACCGGGGATAGCGGCTGCCTTGAAGCGACGCGCGATTTCTTCGGCGCGCCCGGCCAGGCCGGGTTGCCATTCGCCGATGGCGACGCGGCCACCTGCCGAGTGAAGCACTTGACCCGGGGCGATCCGGTTGAGGCAGACAAAACAAAGCCCGCCGACCACGCGCGCCGGTCCGGTGATGGCCGCGATGCTTTCGCAATTTCCCAAGCCATTTTGCAAGGTAAGCACCTGGGTGTCTGCATGAAGCAGAGGCGGCAGCACCGCGGCAAGCTGGTCGTTAGACGTGGCTTTCCAAGCGACGATCACTAAATCCACCGGCCCGATTTCTTGTGGCGTCCGGAATGCCTGCACGTGCGGCATTTCAAAATCGCCATGCACACTCAGCGCCTTCAATCCGTCCTTCACGATCGTGTCATGATCCGCACGCACCAAAAATTTCACGTCCTCGCCGGCCGCCGCCAAGCGGCCTCCATAATACAAACCGATGGCTCCCGAACCGACGATCGCCACGCTGTGAAATGTCCAAGACATGAGGTCATTGCATCACCTGACGCAGGCCGCGGCAAGCCCGGACAAGCCGTGGGAAAAAAAGGCGGACGTCACTCGTCCTTAAACGCCTCGGCACGGCGGTTTTCGAGGCAATGCATCAGCCACTGAACGAGTTTTCCGATGTCTGCGGATTCGTTGCAAAGCGAGTTGAGCTCTGCCCAGTCTAACTGCGGCTTGGATTGCGGCATGGCAAGCCGGTTGAGATCTAACTGGCCCATGATCGCCTCGGTTTCGCGCGGGTGGGCGTTGAGGATGTTCTCGGGACGCGGGAGCTCGTCCAACACTTCAGGAGTTAGGCCAAATGAGGTCACACCCACGCCGAAAGTGGCACTGAGTTTTCGCAAACTGTCCGCGAGTGCCTCGTCCTCAATGGGAGCGGCGTAGATCAAATCCCCGCCCTGAGTCCATCGCGAAACCGCGAGCGTTTGATAGAAATCTTCCCGGTAGGTTTGGAGCGACGGCTGGATGCGTAAGCGGGCCGCGTGCAAGCGAAACGGCGCGATGCCGAGGCGTTGCTTGAATGCGAGCATCGATTCATCCAGCGACATTTCCTCATCGAGCAGGCCGCCGGTTTCCCAATCGACAAGCACCAATTCGGGATATTTCCATAAATTGCTGAGAGGGGAATCCTTGCCGAAGGCCTGGCGAAACGCAAAAGGAAAGCGGCCGTTGATTTCAAAATAACGGGTGACCACCGCGCGGAATTTCCGGATGCGCAAGAGCGCGTTGTCCATGAGACCACAATCGACGGCATTGAGATCGTCAAGCCGCCCCTGAGTGAGTGCTAACAATTCCTGCGCGCCGGAAAGCGCGGGCAAGGGGGCACTGCGACGATAGTAGCCCTGTCCTTTTTCCACTTTCGCGATCGGTGAGCCGGGGTCACACGACAGGATCGAAAAATGATACCTCAATGAAGCGTCCGAATAGTTTCCGGTGAGTTGCAGGCGTGTGAGACGAATCAACTCGGTGCCCTTGATCGCGTCCACGGAATTTCCCGGCAACAAGGCGGGTAGGATGTCGGTGAGTTGCGTGCGAAGACTCATGGGCGTGATGACGACAAATGCGTTGCGACCATCCAATTCATCCGAGCTCCCCTCATCAAGCCTCAAAAGAAAAGATTTTAAAAAACCTACAAGACGCATCCACGGGTTCTAAAAGAAAATCGCCGCGAGACTTGTCGAATCCCGGTATTCGGTCATACTTCTGCAATGCGATTCCAAGCCACCCTGTGTTCTTTCGTTTTGCTGTTGTGCGTGACAGCCACGGCCGAGCCACCTGATGCCAAAACAATTCTTGAAGGGGCGCGGATGGCAGCCACCCTCACCCAGCTTGATGAAGGACTCAGCGGCAACTTGCGCAAAGGCGGGCAGAAAGTGCCGGTCACGCTTTTTCTCAAAGGCAAGGATATCCAATTCCAGTATTCCGAAAATGCAGGACCATGGCGCGTTTTCCACATGCGCATTGGCGACGATTCATTCAACCTGTTTGAAATGATCGACGGGAAAACCCGCGGGTTTCCTGCGGAAAAATTGGTGGCTTCCATTGCCGGCACGGATCTCACCTATGAAGATTTGGCGCTGCGATTTTTTTACTGGCCGAACCCGAAACTCGAGGGGCAGGAGGATGTGGGTGGGCAACCCTGTTATAAACTCCGCATCAACAAACCTCGTGGCAGCCCCGGCCACTACGAAGTCGTTTATGTCTGGGTCCATGTCAAATTCGGCGCGTTCATGAAAATCCGCGGCCATGATAAAAACGGCGGAGTCCTCAAGGAGTTCCAAGTCGAGGACATCATGCAAATCGCCAAGGACGTCTGGACACTGCGTAAAATGCAGGTCGCCACCCACGACCCCGCCAGTGGACGCCGCCTGTCGATCACCGATGTCATTTTCGATCCTCCGAAAAAGTCCGCCCCGCGCGGATTGCGCTAACAACTATGATGGCGATTTTCGGTGCGATGCTCAGTGGGCTGCTTGCCGGCGTGGTCCATGTCTGGGCAGGTCCCGACCATCTCACAGCCATCGCGCCGCTTGCGGTGCGCCATTCACACCGTTCATGGATGCCCGGGCTACGGTGGGGGATAGGCCATGCATCGGGAGTGACTTTCATCGGAGTGCTTTCATTGATGCTTCGCGAATGGCTGCCCGTTCATCTTCTCTCTTCATGGGGCGAATTCGTCGTGGGAATTATGCTGATCGGCATCGGATTGTGGAGTTTGCGTCAGGCGCTGCAACACAAGGTTCACACGCACGAACATGAACACGGTGATGAACGCCATGTGCATATTCACCTGCATGCGTCCAAGTCTCCCCACACGACCGAGTCCTCGCACCATCACGCGCACGCCGCTTTCAGCATCGGCATTTTGCATGGTCTCGCCGGCAGTTCCCACCTTCTGGGAATATTGCCGATGCTCGCGTTTCCTTCCCAGACCCAGTCGTTCTGCTATCTCATTGCGTTTGCCGTGGGCACGGTCATTTCCATGGCGGGATTTTCCTGGGCGATGGGCTTCGCCGCACAACGCGCGGCAGGCGGCGGGCTGCAATTCTATCGGGGCCTGATGATCTGCTGCGGCGTGGCGGCGATGGCAGTGGGTGCTGTCTGGATTGTCCAAACCTTCCATGTTTCAGCCGGCTCGTGGCAATGACCGCTGAGGTGAACCCGCCACGAGTTCTGGAAAGTGTGGCCTTGCATGACGCGTCTGATAGGAATACGGCTGGGCCATGGATCTTGCAGATTTTCGCCGAGAGTATTCCAGTCGCGGCCTCACCCGCGATGCGATGAACCCGGACCCGATCGCGCAGTTCAATGAATGGTTTTCCCATGCGACCGAGCTCGCCGTTCCCGAACCGAATGCCATGACCTTGGCGACGGTCGATGCCTCCGGCGCACCCTTTCAGCGCACCGTGTTGCTCAAATACTATGATCCGGACGGCTTTGTGTTTTTCACGCATTACGGCAGCCGCAAAGCGAAACACATCGCGCTGAATCCGCGCGTTTCATTGTTATTTCCGTGGATCACTCTCGAGCGACAGGTCATCATCCATGGCCGCACCGAAAAAATCAGCACCGCCGAATCGCTGCGCTACTTTGCCTCGAGACCGCGCGAATCCCAAATCGGTGCCTGGGTTTCCAACCAAAGCGAGGTCATCACCTCCCGCAAATTCCTCTTGCAGAAACTCGCCGAAGCCCGCGAAAAATTCCACCGGGGCGAAATCCCACTGCCCTCGTTCTGGGGCGGCTACCGCGTCGTGCCGGAGTCTCTGGAATTTTGGCAGGGCGGTCCGGGCCGCCTGCACGACCGGTTTTTCTATCACCTCCACGACGGCGCATGGCAGATAGAGCGACTCGCACCCTGAGTTCAGGCTCGCGTGAAAGTTTGCAAAGTTTGGATTGTGATGATGGCGGCGGGCCCTCATTCTTTCGCGAGCGATTCTCCCTATGGACATCCCCGTTGCCCTTCCCCTTGTCAAACGCGTGCTGCTCATGGGCACTTGCTTGTGTGACGCCATTTACGATGACGTCGCACGCGCCACGGTCGAAGTGCTCGAACACCTCGGCCTTTCGGTCGAGTATCCCGCTAAGCAAACCTGCTGCGGCCAACCGGCGTTCAATTCTGGCGATTGGTCGGCCTCACGTAAAGTCGCCCGTCACTGTGCGGAAGTTTTCGCGGGCGATCTGCCGGTGATTGTGCCATCCGGTTCCTGTGCGGCGATGAACCGCCACGGCAATCTGCTCCAGTTCGAAAATTCTCCGGATCCCTCTATCACCTCGCTCGCCAGCCGGTCGTGGGAAGTGATGGATTTCATCTTCAACGGCCTGGGTGTCAAATTTTGGCCAGGCGCATTTGAAACCCCCACCCGTCTTGCCTTCCACCGCTCGTGCCACAGCCGTGGCACCGGCACCGGAGATGCGGTCCGGGCATTGTTAGGTTCTATCAAAAACGCGGAAATCATCCCCTTCGGCCAGTCCGAACAATGCTGCGGCTTCGGCGGTACCTTCTGTGTGACCTTCCCCCACATCTCAGGAAAAATGGGAACCGTCAAACTCGACCATATCCTCGATGCCCATCCGGATTGCCTCGTCGGCATTGACATGTCCTGCCTCATGCATCTCAGCGGCCTCGCCCGGGTCCAAGGCCGCGCCGTCCCGCATCTTCACGCCATCCAGATTTTAAGAAACACGCTCCAAGCATGATCGGTAAGCAACTCATCGACCAATTTGCCCGCTCCCTTTCCGATGAAAGGCAGCACTTGGTCAGCGCCGCCGCGTCAGCGGGAACCGTCAAACGCGAGCAGGTGTTGCACAACGACTATCAGGATCTCGATGCCCTGCGCAAACTCGCCGCATCCATCAAGGATCACACGCTCCACCACCTCGGCGATTACCTCGCACAGGCCGAGCAGGCACTCGTCGCTCGCGGCGCGAAAGTCCACTTCGCAGTCACCGGTGAGGACGCCTGCCAAACGATTCTTTCAATCCTCCAAAACCATGGCGTCACCCGCTTGACCAAATCGAAGTCGATGGCTGCGGAGGAAATTCACCTCAATCCGTTTCTGATCCAAAATGGCGTCGAGTGCCTCGAGTCCGATCTTGGCGAATTCATCATCCAACTCGACAACGATGTCCCGTCCCACATCGTCAAACCCATCATCCATAAAAACCGGAGCGACGTCGCACGCACCTTCCAGCGCGAAAAAATCGCCGAAGATTTCAATGACGATCCGCAAACCCTCACCCGCCGCGCCCGCGTTTTCCTCAGGGAAAAATACATGCAGTCACAAGCGTGCATCACCGGCGCGAATTTCGTTTGCGCGGACTCAGGACGGTTGTTGCTCGTTACCAATGAGGGAAACTCGCGCTTCGGAATGGCTCCCGTGCCCGTCCACATCGCACTCGTAGGTATCGAAAAACTCATCCCTCGCGAAAAAGACCTCGCGGTTTTCCTGAATTTGTTAGCGCGCTCGGCGACCGGCCAACAACTCACCGTGTATACCGAGTTTATCAACGGCCCACGTGCCGCCCATCAAACCGAGGGCCCGGAGCACCTGCACGTCGTCTTCATGGATAACGGACGCTCCAAAATCCTCGCGTCGAATTGCCGTGAAATTCTCCGTTGCCTCCGCTGCGGTGCCTGCCAGAACGTCTGCCCAGTCTATCGGCAGGCCTCCGGCCATGCCTATCGATCCATCTACGGCGGCCCGATCGGCGCGGTGCTGTCGCCACTGCTTTTCAGCGAGCGTTTCCCAGAATTGGCAGACCTTGCAAAAGCCTCCACTCTTTGCGGTGCCTGCAACGAGGTCTGCCCTGTCGATATTCCGATTCCCGATCTTTTGTTGCGCTTGCGTGACAAGGCGCAGCGTCAGCGCATCCACTCGCCCGCGGCCATTCCGATGGCACCCTTCGCCGCACTCGCCACTTCTCCTGTGCTCTGGCGTGGTGCCATGTCGCTCAGCAAGGCGATGAACCATCTGCCCATTCAAATCACCCCGCTGCCGCCGGCACGGGCTTGGTTCGACCAGCGCGCACTCCCCGCATTTCATGGCGGCGATTTCCGCAAGTGGATGAAGGCAAGACTCAAGAATAAAAATCGGAAGCCAGAAGACTAATTGTTAGATATTGAATCGTCGGCCTACATCAAGAAGGAACGCGCGCCAGCGTCACGGCAGAGATCATAACGTCCGCCTATCCGATTCCCTTGTGCAGATCCCGCGCGCTCCACAGCATTCCTGCCGCGCCCACTCCATGGCCCCGCAGCTTGCGCGCGCCGGACTCACGCTTTTCCCCGAATCGATCCCGGCACAAGCCAAACACCTCGTCCACAAATCCACGACTTCCAATCACCGCCCCATCCGTGAAATAACGGACCCGGCATCGCAGCATCCGCCTCAGCGCCACATCCCGACTTCGTTGAAGCCGATCTAACTCCTCAGCCACCGCCACCTTCTTCATTCCCCTGCGAACCACTTTCACCTCATGCTCGCCCCGCTCATTCACGCCCTCCCTCAGTCTTTCCACCCCATCTTCCAGCAATAGCATCCGATAGTCTTTCGATACCTTCCCAGCCCAGTGCCTCGCATCCGCCTCGTATCCTTTGTGCGCCATGATCGCCCTCACCAAACCCGCCCGCGCTTTCCTGCCATCACCCCTCGGCCCGCCCCCCATCGCCTCCCCATAACTGCTCCAGCGATAATCCGATGGGTCCGCCACCATCCCTGCTCTGATAGGATTTAAATCGATATAGGCTGCCATCGCCCGCGCTGCCACTCCGTCCTCAACCAACACGCTCTTGAACCGCGATTCCCACAGCGCTCCAGTCCGCTCGTGTCGCACGTTGAACCATCGAGAAAACCGCCGCAGCAAGGTCTTCATGAACTCCCCGAGATCGTGCATCCGATACGTGAACCGTTCGTGAATCCGCACCGCCAATACCTCCCCGCCCAGACCGGCGCGAATCTTCTCCCGCGCCTCCGCCAACTCCTCCGCCACCTCCGCCACAAACTCCTTGTGGTAGATCGCCCCCAATCGCTTCAACAACTCCCCGTCCGACAGTCCGCCCACCGCCATCGGCGGAACTTCTAACAATAAATGCACATGGTTGCACATCAAACAATACGCCAGCACCCGGCAACCTGAAAAATTCTCATACATCCGCATATAGGTCCGAAACTGTTCCTTTTCGTCCACTCCGAATGCCAATCGCCGTTCTACCACCCGCGTCACGCAATGATAAATCACCGGTCGTTCAAACGAATCCTTCCAAGGGGCCAGCCAGCGTGCGCGTCTCATGATGATGCAGGGGACTGAAATGGGTGTAGGTCGGAGGTCGGAGGTCGGAGGTCGGAGGTCGGAGGTCGGAGGTCGGAGGTCGGAG